>JAYGEJ010000042.1:0-31814 GCA_046582425.1 Alphaproteobacteria bacterium | reverse complement strand
AAGACTTTTTTCAAATTCAATTTCTCTAATTACTCCATTTCCACCTTTAAACTTTCCTTTACCCCCACTATTTTTTCTAATTGAGAAGTTATTAATTTTTATTGGATATCTTAATTCTAATATTTCAGGGTCAGTTAATCTAGTATTAGTCATATGGCATTGGACAGCATCGCTTCCATTATGTTCTTTACTAGCTCCTTCACCTCCACAAATTGTTTCGTAATAACCAAAATCTTTATTACCAAATGTAAAATTACTCATTGTACCATAGCAAGCCGCTTGTACTTTTAAAGCGCTATTAATAACATCTACAATGGTTTGACTGGTTTCTACGTTACCTGCAACAACTGCTGCAGGAAATTTAGGGCTAAGAATTGAGTTTTTAGGAATTATAATTTTAATTGGTTTCAGACAACCATCATTTAACGGAATTTTATTACTAACAAGAGTTCTTAATACATAAAGAATAGCAGACCTGGTTACAGCCTTAGGCGTATTAAAATTATTAGATGCTTGATTAGAGGACCCTGTAAAATCAAATATGGCATTTTGTAATTTTTTATTAATAGTGATTTCTAAATTAATTTTTGAGCCATTATCCATCAACATTTCACATTTACCATTATTTAATTTACTTAAAACAGTTTTGATGGATCTTTCAGCATTAATTTTAACTTGTTTCATATAAAAATTTATAGTTGGTAGGCCATATTTTTTTACAATTCTAATAAGACTATTTTTTCCTGAGTTGGATGCAGCTAATTGAGCTTCTAGGTCAGATAAATTAGATTTAGTATCTCTTGCTGGAAAGTTATTACTATTAAAAATTTTTAAAATTATATCTTCATTTAGTTTTCCATTACTTACTATTTTTTCTCCATTAAAAACTGCTCCTTCTTCATTAATATGAACAGACATTGATGGCATAGAGCCAGGAGTAATACCACCTATATCTGAATGGTGAGCTCTACTCGCAACATAAAAGTGTGGTTTTTTTTGCTTCGATATAAATATAGGAGTTATAACTGTGATATCAGGTAAATGTGTACCCCCTTTATAAGGGTTATTATGAATAAAGCTATCACCATCAAAAACATTATTTATATTTTTTTTAATAACATATTTTATACTTTCACTCATAGCGCCTAAGTGAATAGGAATATGAGGAGCATTCGCAATTAACCCACCTTTGTTATCAAATAAAGCACATGAAAAATCTAACCTTTCTTTTATGTTAATAGAATAGGAAGTGTTTTTTAGAATTGTTCCCATTTCTTCAGCAATGGACATGAACATATTATTGAATATTTCTAAACGAACTGGATCAATTTTTTTATTATTTTTTATTTTATTAAAATTATTATGTATTTTTGAAATAATTATTTTTTTATTTTGATCTACATGACAATTCCAATTTTCAGTAATAAAAATAGAGGAATCTTCTTCAAAAATTATTGCTGGACCAATGATATAGTCACCAATTTTTAAGCTTTTTCTTTTATAAGTTTTAATACGTTTAAAATTGTTATTTATAAAAGTGTCGCAATAACCATCGTTGTTAACCTTTAATTTTTTGATAAACTTTTTGGATTTAATTTTATAGATATTATTATTTATAGATGCCTCAATAGAAATATTATCTATAATAATATTTTTATTCGAGTGCAAGAAACCATATCTTTTTTTATATAACTTTTTAAAGTTTTTTACACATAAAGAAATATTATTAAATGAGACACCTATTGAACTATCTGTCTTTTCATATTTTAAACTAATAATTTTTGTAATTTTTATTTTTTCAATATTTACTGAAGAATCATTTTTTTTTAATACTTTTAAAGCAAGATCTTCAATTTTATTAAAATCTTTATAAATATTATTAAAATAGCTATCAATATTTTTCTCAATTGTCTTAGTTTTGATGCATTTTATTTCCGCATAACCCATACCAAAAGCACTTAAAACGCTAGCGAAAGGATGAACTATTATTGTTTTTAAATTTAATAAATTTGCTATATTGCATATATGTTGTCCAGCAGCAGCGCCATAACTTATTAATGCATGTTTGCTTATATCATGGCCTTTTTCTATGGAAATATGTCTTATAGCATTAGCCATATTTTCATTTGCAATATTTACGCTACCAAGTGCTAATTCATAAATTGTCATTGTCTTTATAAATTTTATTTGAATTTTTTTTAATATATTTTCTAGAGCTTTTATAGAAGCGTTAATATTAAGAGAGCTTTTGCCTTCACGCCCAAATATTTTTGGAAAATTTGAAGTCTGAATATAACCTAAAACTAAGTTGCAATCAGTAATTGTTGCTGGTCCTCCTAAACCATAACAGGCAGGTCCTGGAATCGCCCCAGCACTATCTGGTCCTACATTAATTTTTAGTCCATCAAAACTAACAAGAGAACCTCCTCCTGCAGCAATAGTATTTATATTAAGCATAGGAACTTTAATTTTATTACCTGCTATAGTATTTTCAAGAGACCTTTCATAACTATTTTCATAATGAAAAACGTCTGTTGACGTTCCTCCCATATCTAGTCCAATTAAACCGCTATATTTTTTAATATTTTTGTTTGTTTCAACTGCAGCAATTACTCCACCAGCTGGCCCTGATAATACAGCGTCTTTTCCTTCAAAGTTTGTAGAAGAAGTTAAACCTCCTGAAGATTGCATATAAAGAATTCTTGTATTTTTTATTTTATTATTAATTTTAGATGTATATCTATTTAGCTTTGGAGTTAAATAAGCATTAACTACTGTAGTATCTCCTCTACTATTTAAACCTATTAAAGCAGCAGAGTTATGACTTAAATAAATATTTTTAAATCCTATTTTTTCAGCAATAATTTTTAGTATTCTTTCATGCTTTGGATATTTCCAAGAATGCATTAATACAATTGCTATAGATTTATATCCATTATCAAATGCCTTTTTCATACTTTTCTTAGCTTTATCTGTATCAAGTTTTAATAAGACTTTTCCTTTAGATGATAATCTCTCATGAATTTCGTAGACATTACTATATAGATTTTTATTAGTAAGAATTTTTCGTGCAAATATATTGGGTCTAGTTTGATCTCCAATTTGAAGAGAATCTCTAAATCCCTTAGTTATAAATAAGCAAGTTTTATCACCTGTCCTTGTAAGTAATGAATTTGTAGCAATAGTAGTTCCAATTCTTACTTCATTAATTAGTTTAGAATTAAGTGTATTTTTTGACTTTGTTTTTAAAAAATAATTTATTCCTTCTATAATAGAATCTTTGTAATGAGATGGATTATGTGAAAGTATTTTTTTTTTATGAAATTTACCTAATGGGTCTTTAGCAACAATATCTGTGAATGTGCCTCCTCTATCTATCCAGAAGTCCCATTTATTGTTAAGATTATTATTGGTCAATTAATTTCTCCTAATAAAGATATTAATATATTTCATTTTTTATTATAGTTTAATAATTAAATTATATTTTAATGAGGACAATTATATGAGTATTTGGGGAAAAATTTTAGGAGGAAGTACGGGAATGGTCTTAGGTGGGCCATTAGGAGCAGTATTAGGTTTAGCCTTAGGACATAAAATAGATAAAATTAGAAGTAGAGATACTAAATTAATAAATGAAGATAATTTATCAAACGAGAATATACCCTTTCAACAGTATAATGAGAGTGAAAAGCAGTTAGCTTTTGCCTCAGGTGTAATTGTAATAGCAGCAAAATTATCTAAAGCTGATGGTAAGGTAACTCAGGATGAAATTATAAAATTTAGAGAAGTTTTTGATTTTGACCCTAAAGATGAAGTTGCAATTGGTAAAATTTTTAATAATGCTAAAAAGAACTCCGAGGGGTTTGAAGTTTATGCAAGACAATTAGTATCAGTATTTGGCAATCAACAAGAATTATACATAGAATTTATTAATTCTTTATATAAAATAGCATTTGCTGATGGCGAACTTCATATTAATGAAGAAAAAATGATAAAAGATATCTCGATAATCTTCAATATGCCAATAGGTATTTTAGATTCTATTAAATCGCAATATACAAAAATATCTTCTAGTATAGCATTAGAAAATGATTATAAAATCTTACTTTCTAATTCTTCTGATTCAGATGTTGAAATAAAAAAGAAATATTTTAAGTTGGTAAAGGAATATCATCCCGATTCTTTAGTTTCAAAAGGGCTACCCGAGGAATTTCTTAAATTTGCTAATGAAAGACTTGCAAATATTAATGAAGCTTATGAAAGAATTACAAAATTTAGAAAAGATAAGAATTAATGAGCTTATTAGTATGCAATGAGTATAAATCCCCAAATTATGATATAAGAAAAAACTTAAATCTTATTGATACAATCATTATACATTATACAGGCATGCATAATGCTGAAAAAGCATTAAATTATTTGTGTAATAAGAAGTCTAAGGTTAGCGCTCATTATTTTATTAATGAAAAAGGTAAATTATGGCAAATTGTAGAAGATAAAAATATTGCTTGGCATGCTGGCGTTTCTAAATGGTTAGATAGACAAAACCTTAATGAAACATCAATAGGAATAGAACTAGAAAATCCCGGACATCAACATGGTTATAAGGAATTTACTTTAGATCAATATAAAATATTAGAAGAACTGATCAAGTCACTAATTAATAAATATAATATTAAAATAGATAGAATATTAGGCCATTCTGATATTGCTCCTTCCAGAAAAATGGATCCTGGAGAAAAATTTAGATGGCGTATATTAGCAAAAAAGAAAATATCAATTTGGCCAAAAAATATTCTTAATTTACCTGAAGATATTTATTCAGATAAATTGTTATATAATTTATTATCGAGTATTGGTTATGATGTAAAAAATCATTATAAAGATAGTATACTGGCATTTAAAAGACGATTTATGCCTAATGATTTGAATACAAATATTAATGAAACATTACTGCAAGTAGCTTATTCAGTTCATCTTGAATTCAATAAAGTAAGGTCTTTATATTGAATTTTTTTTAAAATATTTTATAATATTTTTATCAGGTAGCTAAGTGACTGCTCTTAATTTAAATATTAGGAGAGGAAAGTCCGGGCTCCATGGAAACACAGTGCCGGATAACTTCCGGCAGAGGAAACTCTAGGGATTAGTGCAACAGAAAATATACCGCTTAATTTAAGTAAGGGTGAAATGGTGCGGTAAGAGCGCACCGCATTTTAGGTAACTAAAATGGCATGGTAAACCCCACTGGGAGCAAGACCAAGTAGATACAACAAACTATTTAATTAGTAACGACGTTTTCAGCGTGTTGTCGGGTAGGTTGCAAGAAGTATTTGGTAACAAATACTCCAGATGAATAGTCACTCTAGACAGAACCCGGCTTATAGGCTACCTGATGTATTTGTTTAAATATGCAAAATTATTAATCTATGTTTGACGAACCATATATTCCCATGATATTACTATAAAAACCCATAAATTTCCAAGTTTGGGATTAATGTTATGGTGAGGATGATTAAAAGTGTCAGATTTTATAGGACGATATTTAAATAAAGTAGATAAAAAAGGCAGAGTTTCAGTACCTGCTTCCTGGAGGCTTAGTTTAATAGGTAAAGAATTTTCAGGAATAATTGCTCAATCATCTCTTTCTGAAAAATCTATAGATGCATATCCTCGCGAATATTTAGAATTATTACAAAACAAATTAGATTTAAATGATCCTCTTTTAGAAGAGAATGAATATGAGTCTACAGTTCTATTTGGAGGTTCTGTTTTATCTTTTGATTCTGAAGGTAGAGTTATTTTATCTAGCTCATTAAGAGCGGAAAGTAATATTGAGGCTGAGGCATTATTTGTAGGAATGGGAAGAAGATTTAGAATTTGGAATCCAGAAATATTTGATGATTATATAGATAGAGCCAAATTATATATGGATAAAAGAAGAAAAAATAAATCTTAAATTAATTAAGGATAAACAAGTGATAAAAATTATTTCTCATAAAAGTATTTTGAAAAATAATCATATACCTGTTTTAGCTGAAACAGTACTCGAAAACTTAAATATTAGAGATGGTCTTACATACGTAGATGGCACTTTTGGCGCTGGTGGTCACACAAATATGATACTTTCAGCAGCAAATTGTAATGTTATATCAATAGACAGAGACCCTTCAGTTAAAACTTTCAAAAAAGAAATTCAAGATAGATTCCCTGATAATTTTAAGTTTATAGCTGGTAACATAGGAAGATTAAAGTTTCTACTAAAGAGTAATGGAATTTCTAGTATTGATGGAGGTATTTTATTTGATTTAGGCGTTTCTTCTATGCAAATAGATAATCCTGACAGAGGTTTTTCTTTTAAGAATGATGGCCCGTTAGATATGAGAATGGACCAAATTGGAAAATCTGCTGAAGAGTTAATAAATAAAACTGATGAAAAAACATTGAATGATATAATATATACCTTAGGAGAAGAGAAAAAAGCACGAAGAATAGCACGGGCTATAGTTAATCATCGAAAAAACAAACCTATAACTTCTACACTAGAGTTGTCGAATCTAATAAGAAATACAATTGGCAATAATCCTAAACTAAAAATTGATCCAGCAACTAAAACTTTTCAAGCCTTAAGAATTAAAGTTAATAATGAATTAGATGAAATTGAGAAAGCCTTGAGAGATGCAGAAAAATTATTAGCTCCTGGGGCAAGATTAGTTGTAATTTCTTTTCACTCTTTAGAAGATAAAATAGTTAAGAAATTTTTAAGATCTAAAAGTGGTCTAAACCCTAACCCGCATAGACATTCTGCTAGTATTTATTCTAAAGATGTAAAAAACAAACCTTCTTTCAAACTTATTACAAAAAAAGTTTTATTAGCTAGCGATGAAGAGCTTAATTCTAACATTAGGGCAAGGTCCGCTAAGTTAAGATGCGCAGAAAAATTAAATAATATGGATTATGCAGCATGATGCGTTTTTTTACACTTTTCATTATAATTTTTTCTGTGTCAGGAACAGTTTGGTCAATGTGGCTTAGTAGTGAACTTAAAAATGATGATATTAGATTAGAAATTATTAAAAATAAAATAATAGAAATAGATGAAAAGATTAATATAGCGGAAGCAGAATGGACTTTTATAACAAATGCAAAGCATATTGAGTATTTAAACAATAAATATCTAAAATTGAAACCCATACCAATTAATGACATTAGTTCAATTAAAATTAAGAATACTATTTTTTCCAAAAAATTAGATAAAACTAATAAAATATTAAAGGAGATAAATTAATTATGTTGCATACAAATTTTAATAAAATCAACAATGAAAAAAAAATTTTTTTAATAAAAAAGGAAAATAAACATGTCAATTAATATTAGTGTGCCTCCTACTCACGAGTTAAAGCCAAGAATAACAGTAATAGGTGTTGGAGGGGCAGGTTGTAATGCAGTCAATAACATGATTTCTTCACATTTAGAAGGAGTTGAATTTGTTGTTTCTAATACAGATGCTCAATCTTTAGCAAACTCTCAAGCTCAAATGCGAGTTCAATTAGGAGCAAATGTAACTCAAGGTTTAGGAGCTGGAGCTAGACCTGAAATAGGAAGAGCTGCGGCAGATGAATCTCTTGATCAAATATTAGAGCATATTGACGGCACCCATATGTTATTTGTTACAGCTGGTATGGGAGGCGGAACTGGGACAGGAGCCGCTCCTGTTATTGCGAAAGCTGCAAGAGAAAGAGGAATTCTTACAGTAGGTTGTGTAACAAAACCTTTCCAATTTGAAGGAAGAAACAGAATGCGTTTAGCAGAAGAAGGAATTAATGAGTTACAAAAATCAGTAGATACTTTAATAGTTATTCCTAATCAAAACTTATTTAGAGTAGCTAATGCGCAAACCACGTTTGCAGATGCATTTAAAATGGCAGATAAAGTTTTATATTCAGGAGTTAGAGGAGTTACTGACTTGATGGTAATGCCTGGATTAATAAACCTTGACTTTGCAGATGTTAGATCTGTTATGATGGAAATGGGTAAGGCTATGATGGGGACTGGAGATGCAGAGGGGGACAACAGAGCTCTAGATTCAGCAGCTGCAGCAATAGCAAATCCTTTATTAGATGACGTATCACTAGCAGGTGCTCGCGGGGTATTAGTAAATATTACTGGTGGCCCAGATTTAACATTATTTGAAGTAGATGAAATTGTAGATCACATTCGTCAACAATCAGATGATGATGTAAATCTAATATTTGGTGCATCTCAGGATGATAGTATGCATAATAGTATAAGAGTATCTGTTGTAGCAACAGGAATAGATTGTCCAAGTAAAACCAATGAGGTAGAAAATATTATTTCAGATGTAAATAATAATATAGATACACTTAATAAGTTAGAAAACCCTAAAGTTGAAGAGAATAATGTTATAGAGAATACTAATATATCTGCTTCTTCAGAAATTAATATCAGCAATTTAGATATTAAAGAAGAAGTAATTCAAAAAGAATTAAATGCTAGTCAAGAGTCATTTATTCCTCCTGAACCAGAAACTATAGAAAAAGAAGTAATAGAGGAGGAAGTAAAGCTTGATCCTTTCACAGAAGCAGAAGTTTTAAATGCTTCATCTAACATAAATACAGAAGAAGCTGCTAATAATGAAGAGGCTAAAAATGAGCAAGAAGTAGAAATAAAGCCACAAGAGGGCTTAATTAAACGTTTTTCAGCAAAGGCATTATTTGGCAGTTCAGTAAAAAAACAAAATGAAATTTCTTCAAATAAGGAAGAATTACTATCGGATATTACCGAAAATAAACATGATCATATTATAAAAGAAAAAGATGAATTATCCCTTGAAACAGACATTTCGTTGAAATCTGTAGATAAAAATAATACTGAAGATACGCTTGATATCCCTGCTTTTTTAAGAAGGCAAAAAGAATAATTTTGTAAAGAATGAGATAAATTGTGATAAATGCTGATAAGAGCATTAAAGTTGATGGACTAGAAAAATCAATAATAGAGAAATGTAAACAAAGAATTATAGCAATTGCAGTTATATTTTTTGTTTCATTTATTGTAGTAAATATTAAATTAATTGACGCTTCTAAACCCTTAAAAGCAAAAGAGCAATTAAATACTAGTTCTGTAAAATTTAATAAAAGAGGCAATATTTTAGACAGGAATGGAAATATTGTAGCCGTTTCTATGCCTACTTGGTCTCTATATAAAGATAAAAATAAAATTTATAATATAGAATTAACTAAGAATGAATTATCAAATATACTACCTGAACTAAATGAAGCTAAGTTAGAAAAAATACTTAAAAGTGATAAAAGTTTTCAATATATTTCAAGACACCTTCCTCCTTACATAGCAAAAAATATAAATAAGCTTGGAGAACCAGCACTTAATTTTGAGAAAGAGTATTTAAGAGTATATCCTTACAATGAGGAGTTAAGCCATATAATAGGATACCTAGGTACTGAAAAAGATGGATTATCTGGAGTCGAAAAAAAATACAATGATATTTTAAATAATGGACAGAATATCAATTTAACAATTGATACAAGAGTTCAATATAGAATTTACCAAGAACTTAAAAATGGAATTGAATTATATAAATATAAAGCTGCTGTGGGAATTGTTTTAGATGTTAATTCAGGGGAGGTTATTGCAGGTGTAAGTTTGCCTAGTTTTGATCCAAATGTATATTCTACTTTTCAACCTACTAAAAATAAAATTACTAATACAGTCTATGAAATGGGCTCTATATTTAAATCTTTCACTATAGCATCTGCATTGAATGAGAATATAGTTAGTAAGGAAAGTGAATTTGATGTTAGACAGCCATTAAAATTAAAAGGAAAAACTATTACCGATTTTCATGGCGAAGATAGAATATTAGATCTTGAAGGTGTTTTTACTTTTTCATCCAATATTGGAACTGCTAAGATTGCACAAATGCTTGGTGTAGATTTACAGTATAGTTATTTCAAAAATCTTGGCTTCAATAAACCATTAGATACAGGAATATTTGAGTCTGTAAATCCTGTAGTTATACCCAAAAATAAGGTTAAAGAATTAGATTTAGTTTTAATGTCATATGGACATAGTATAAATATTTCTCCTATGCATGCTATATCAGCTCTTTCTGCCACTGTTAACGGTGGCGAATATATTGAGCCTATGGTTGTTAAAGATAAAAAATATAATAAAAGACCAAGGATTAAAGTTTTTTCAAAGCAAGTAACAGAAATTATGAAAAATTATTATAGAAATGTAGTTATAGAAGGTACTGCTAAAAAAATGCAATCCTTGGATTATAGTGTAGGAGGAAAAACAGGTACTTCAAATAAATTTATAAATGGTAAGCAAAACCATAAAAAAGTTATATCCTCGTTTATTTCATTTTTTCCCATTAATAATCCTAAATATGCAATTTTTGTTTTATTAGACGAACCTAAGGCATTAAAAGAAACCAGAGTTTGGGGAAGAACTGCAGGCTTTAATGCAGTACCTTTGTCAAAAAAAATTATTACACACATTGCTCCTATATTGGGTATAAAAAGTAATAATTTAAAAGAGCTGTAGTTTTATGATTAAATTATATAGTTTACTATCTGAGAAAATCATAAAAAAAAAACAATATTAATAATATACAAATAAAAGGTATATCAAGTAATTCAAAAAAGATAAAAAAAGATTACATATTTACTGTTCTTTCTGGATCATCTAATAACGGATTAGATTATATTTTTGAAGCTATTAATAATGGTGCTACAGCAATTCTTATAAATAATAAAAACCTTCAACATATAAAAAAAAAACTTACTATAGAAATTATAATTTCTAATGAACCAAGAAAATTATATGCTATTATTTGTAATAAATTTTCCAAATATAAATTTAAAAATATAGTAGGAGTTACAGGAACAAATGGAAAAACATCTGTAGCATGGTATGTACAACAAATTTCCAAATTAGTAGGTGAAGATACAGCTTCTATAGGAACTTTAGGAACAAATTATAAAAAAATTATTAAGAATAGTATTTTGACAACACCAGAATCTGAAGTACTAGTTTCTAATTTAGATAGCCTATATTCTAAAGCTGTAAAAAATGTAATTATTGAAACTTCAAGTCATGGTTTAGATCAAAATAGGGTAGATGGTATAAACTTTAATATAGTTGCAATTTCTTCTTTTTCTAGAGATCATTTAGATTATCATCGAAACTTTGCAAATTATAAAAAAGCAAAACTTAGACTTTTTTCAGATTTTGCTAAAAATGGAACAGCAATTATAAATGATAATATTTTATATTGTAATGATTTTATTGAAGCAGCTATCTTAAATAACCAAAAGATAATTACTATTGGGCAATCATCTAAAGCTAAATTTAAATATAGAATTAATAATTTAAGTAATAGAGTTAAAGAAATTGAAATAAATTATAAAAATAATAAAAGTACAATTTATTCAGGCCTAATTGGAAGTTTTCAGGTTAATAATTTAGTCACTGCTATTTGCATAATGTTAGAAATGGGTTTTAAGAGACAGATAATAGAGAAATATGTTGAAAATATAAAGCCTCCTCCTGGAAGATTAGAATTTATTAGGAGTTTAAAAGGAGCTGATATTTATATCGATTATGCTCATACTCCTGACGCATTGAAGAATGTTTTAATATCACTAAGACCTTATGTTAGTAATAAACTGTATTTAGTTTTTGGATGTGGGGGAGATAGAGATAAAGGAAAAAGACCATTGATGGGAAAAATTTCTCATAAATTTGCTGATAAAGTTGTTATAACTGATGATAATCCTAGATATGAGAATCCTAAATATATCAGAAAACAAATTATAAAAGACTGTCCAAATGCAATTGAAATAGCTGATAGAAAAAAGGCAATACAAAAAACAATATTTAGTCTCTCAAAAGGAGATGTATTACTAGTAGCCGGAAAAGGTCATGAAAATACTCAAGAAATTAAGGGAAACTTCTTAAATTTTGATGATGCAAAAATCATTAAAAAAATAAAAATAAAGGATTAAATTTGGTTTTAAAAAAAATTAATATGTTATGGGATTCTAATGAAATTTCTAATATTTTTAAAAAAAATATAGAAAAGGATTGGATATGTAATGGAGTAGAAATTGATAGTAGAAAGGTGAAATCTGGAAATACATTTTTGGCATTACCAGGAACAAAACTAGATGGTCATAGTTTCATTAAAGATGCAATCAATTTGGGAGCTAGATCATTAATAATAAAAGAATCTTCCAAAATTACAGAAGAGAATTTAACAGTAATTGAAGTTGATGATGTATATAAAAGTCTAATATTACTAGCTAAAGCATCTAGAAAACGTATTAATAATTCTAAAAATATCATTGCAATTACAGGAAGCTCTGGAAAGACATCTACAAAAGAAATGATAGGTAACGCGTTATCTGAAATAGGATCCACCTATATTAATCCTGCTAGCTATAATAATTATGTGGGAGTTCCCTATTCATTAGCAAATATGCCAAGAAATACTGATTATGGTGTTTTTGAGTTAGGGATGAATAATTTAAATGAAATAAGTATTTTGAGTGAATTGGTCCAGCCAGACATAGCAATTATAACTAATATATCTGAGGCACATATTGGAAATTTTAGCTCTGTTAGAGATATTATAAAAGCAAAATCTGAAATATTCGATGGGCTTAGATCTAATGGCTATGTTTTATTAAATAATGATCACACATATTATAAAGAATTAGTGCAAAATATAAGTAAGCCTAACAATTATAAAATAATAAAATATGGATTTAATAAAAATGCAGATATTAGATTATTAAAAAGGTTAGTAGAGAATTACGGGCAAACTTTAATAGCTGAAGCTTATGGAAAAACTTATAAATATAAAATTAATTTAGATGGTGAGCATCAAGCAATAAATTCTTTAGCTGTATTAGGTGTTTTATTAATTTCTAAATGTAATGTAGAAAGAGGTTTGAAAAAATTATATAAGGTTTCTCTTCCTCCAGGAAGAGGCAGGAGACATAACTTAATAGTAAAAGGTCAAAAATCAGTTTTAATAGATGATACTTACAATGCAAACCTTAGTTCAATGGTTGCTTCACTTAAAACATTATATGAAATAGCTAAAAGTAATAGAAAAGTCTTATTTTTTGGAGAAATGAGCGAGCTTGGTATTTTTTCAGATGATTTACATAAAAAATTATATGATTATTTAATTAGTTTCAACATTTCTGTGATCATTTTCGTAGGCAATAAAACAAAAAGCTTATATAAATTATGTAATAAGAGAATAGAATGCTTGTGGTCAAAAAACATTGATAGCTTGTCTAAAGAAGAGATGTTTAATTTAATTAAACCTAAAGACTTTATTTTAGTAAAAGGTTCTAGAAATATGAATATGGAAATAATTGTAAAATACTTGTTAGTTAATTTTAAAGGTAAATAAATTGTTATATTTTATACTAACTTCATTTATAGAAGATTATAGTTTTTTAAATATAGTTAGATATTTGTCTTTTAGAAGTGGCCTTGCCTTAATTACTTCACTTTCAATAGTATTTATTTTTGCTCCAAATATTATTGGTTGGTTAAAATCTAATCAAAAAGATGGCCAACCTATTAGAAAAGACGGCCCAGAATGGCATTTAGAAATAAAAAGAGGTACTCCAACAATGGGAGGAGTTATTATTTTAGGTGCACTAATAATTTCAACTTTATTATGGGCAGATTTATCTAATACTTACGTTTGGATTGTTTTATATATTACATTAGGTTTTGGCTTAATAGGATTCATAGATGACTATTTAAAAATTCTTAAAAATAACCATAAAGGTTTATCTGGAAGACTAAAGCTAATATTTCAAATAGTTTTTACTTTTGTAGCTGCACTATGGATATATTTAATTACAGATAAATCATTACAAGGTATGTTAGCTTTTCCATTTTTAAAAGAGACCACTATTTATCTAGGTTTAACTGTATGGTGTTTTTTTTCGGTTTTAGTAGTTGTTGGATCATCTAATGCAGTAAATTTAACCGATGGTTTAGATGGATTAGCTATTGTCCCTATTATTATTGCAGCAGGAGTATTTGGAGTAATAGCGTATTTATCCGGAAATATTATTTTTTCTGATTATTTAAATCTTTTTTATATAGAAGGTAGTGGTGAATTAATAGTTCTATGTTCCAGTTTAGTAGGAGCTGGGATCGGTTTTTTATGGTTTAATGCTCCTCCAGCAAGTGTTTTTATGGGAGATACGGGTTCTTTATCTGCAGGTGCGGCATTAGGAATAATTAGTGTTATTATAAAGCATGAAATAGTTTTAGCCATTGTAGGGGGGTTATTTGTTTTAGAAGCAGCCTCTGTAATAGTGCAAGTATTATCATTTAAGATAACAGGTAAAAGAATTTTCAAAATGGCACCATTACACCATCATTTTGAAAAAAAGGGATGGTCAGAATCAACTATTGTGATTAGGTTTTGGATTATTGCAGTAATTCTTGCTTTAATAGGTTTAGCAACCTTAAAATTAAGATAAAATGCACAATTATAAAAATAAAATTATTGGTATATTAGGTCTTGGTTTATCAGGTAAATCCGCAATACAATTTTTTAAAAATTATTCTAAAAATATAATAGCTTGGGATGATCAGGAAATAGTAAGAAATAGTATTTTAGATGAAAATGTTGATTTATTAGATTTAAAATTATTAAATAATATTAAATTAATAGATTTATTATTTATTAGTCCAGGCATAATGCCGAGCCATCCTGTTATAAAATTAGCAAAAATTAATAAAGTTAAAATTACTGGAGATTTAGATGTTTTTTGGCAAGAGCAATCAAATAATAAAAATAAATTTATAGTAATTACAGGATCAAATGGTAAGTCTACAGTTACATCTTTAATTCATCACTTGCTAGTGTCATCTAATAAACCTTCTAATATTGGAGGTAATATAGGTATACCAGTACTAAACTTAATATCAGATAAAATAGCAAATTATTATGTAATAGAAGCCTCCTCATTTCAACTTGCATTAGTAAAAAATATAAAACCTAATATTTCTATATTAACGAACCTGACTCCAGATCATATCGATTGGCATGGAAGTTATAAAAAGTATATCAATTCAAAAGAAAATTTATTTTTAAACCAGAATAGCGATGACCTAGCGATTATTAATATTAATAATGACGAATGTCTCAAAATTTATAAGAAAATTAATAATCGTAAAAATAAACCTAAGATTATAATAATTTCTATAAATAATAAACTTGATAACACAATTTATATTGATAAAGAAAAAGTATATGACAATTTAAATAATAAAAATATTTTTATTGGAGATATTAAAGATTTAACTTCATTAATTGGTTTGCATAATATTGAAAATATTTTAATTTCAATTGCTGTGGCAATATATTTAGGAGTTTCTCATAAAAACATTAAAAAATATCTACCTACTTTTAAAGGTTTATCTCATAGACTAGAATTAATTTATAAAAATTCTAAAATAACATTTATTAATGATTCTAAGTCAACTAATATAGTTGCATGTAAAGTTGCATTGAATTGCTTTGAAAATATTATTTGGATTGCTGGAGGTAGAAGAAAAGGGGATGAACTAGAATACTTAAAAAGTAATATTAAGGCTATTAAAGCAGGTTATTTTATTGGAGAGTCTGCAGATGAATTCGTAAACTATTTTAAAAATTGTTTTTTATCTAAAAATTCAAGTAATATTAAAGATGCTCTTAATGATGCTGTAGAATATGCTAAAACTCTTAATTCTAATACTACAATTTTATTTTCTCCCGCGTGTTCCTCATTTGATCAATTTAAAAATTATGAAGAGAGAGGCAATAAATTTATAGAGGAAGTAAATGAATATATAAAATAAAGGTATAATATGATTTTTATCGCTAGAAATGACAAAAGTATTTTATCAAGATGGTGGTGGAGTATAGATCACTGGAATTTAATTCAAATACTAATTCTAGCTGCTATAGGTTCTATTATGATTTTAGCAGCAGGGTCTGCAGTTGCAGTAAGAAATAATTTACCTGAATTACATTTTTTTATTCACCATATTTATTACTTAATTATTTCTATGTTTGCTATGATTATTTCTTCATTTTTATCTAATAAAGGTATTATCAGAATAAGTATAATAGGTTTTATGATATCTATATTACTATTATTTCTAGTGATGATATTTGGTCCTGATATAAAGGGTGCAAGTAGGTGGCTAATTATCGGCAATGTGTCAATGCAACCTTCAGAATTTATAAAACCATTTTTTGTAGTAATTACGGCATATTTGATTTCACAACAATTTAATGAAACTAAATTTTTGCCTAAGTTAATTACAAGGTTGCATATTTCTTTATTGCTTTTGATTACTATATTGTTTTTCTTATTTAAACAGCCAGATCTAGGTATGTCTGTAATTATAATACTTATTTGGTCTGGCCAAATATTCTTAGCAGGCATCTCACTGAGATGGTTTTTATTATTGTTTAGTTTATTAGGATGCGGAATATTATTTGGCTATAATATTTTTCCACATGTAAAAAGAAGAATTGATTGTTTTTTAAATTCGCCGTGTGAAGGAATGGAACAAATAACAAATTCATTTACAGCATATGAATCTGGAGGCTTATTAGGAAATGGTCCTGGGGATGGTATAATAAAAAATAAAATATCTGATGCACATACTGATTTTATATTTCCAGTTATAGCTGAGGAATTTGGTGCTATATTTTGTATCATAATTTTATTATTAACTTGTTCTATAGTAATTAGAGGATTGATAAGAGTTTATGAAAAAAATGATTTGTTTTCACTTCTTTCAGTAGGAGGCTTATTAATATTATTTGGAATTCAAGTTTTATTAAATGTCTCTGTTACTTTAGGAATAGTTCCTACTACTGGAATAACTTTTCCTTTTATAAGTTATGGAGGTTCTTCTTTGCTTTCTATCTCTATAAGTATGGGAATAGTTTTAGCTTTAACAAAAAACTATAGCGGAAAGAAATATGAAAAATAATAAAAATATACTTATAGTAGGTGGTGGAACTGCAGGGCACGTTCTACCAGCTATTCAACTTAGTAAAGAATTTATTAAGGATAATTATAATGTAATATTTATAACAGACTCAAGAATGTTTGATTTTGTAAAAAAGAATATAAATAGTAAAAATATTAATGTTTTATGTTTTAAGGGTAAAGGTTTTTATAAGGGAAGTATTTTTAAAAATATAAAGTTTATATATTCATTAGCTTATGCTTTTATTCAATCTTTTAATTATATAATTAAATATAGACCTATAATAAGTTATGGTTTTGGAGGGGTGATAACAATATCCCCTATAATTGTATCTAAATTTTTTAAAATTCCTATTATTTTACATGAAGGTAATATAGTTTTAGGAAAAGCAAATAAATTATTATATAAATATGCCAATATATTAACTACATTTTTTCCAACTTTAGATAATAATTCTAGAAATTTATATAATTATAAATTTTTAGGAATGCCTGTTAGAAAAGAAATTGAAAGTATACATAAAAAAAAGTATCAAATTAAAAATGATAAATTAATTAATATTTTAATTACTGGCGGAAGTTTAGGTGCAGAAGTAATGGCAACTAATATTGCGAGAGCATTAAGTTGTTTTCCTGAAGAATTTAAAAATAAAATATCAATATTACAACAAGTGCGAGAAGAAAATTATTTATACTTAAAGCAATTATACGATCATTCTTTAATTAATTATAAGCTAGAGACTTATATAAAAAATATGTCAGAAAGTTTAAATTGGTGCCATTTAATTATATGTAGAAGCGGCGCTGGTACCATAGCAGAAAACCTAATTGCTGGTAGGCCTTCAATAATGATTCCATTACCTAATTCGTCAGATAATCATCAAATGAAAAATGCATTAATGATAGAAAAATTAGGAGCAGGTCATGTAATTAGAAATAATGATATTAATGACCAAAATAAGCTAATATTAAAATTAAAAAGTATTATTTTTAATTTGGAAGGCTTATGTATGATGTCTAAATCAGCTAAAAATAATGCAATTTTAGGTGCTGAAAAACAATTAATAAATTTAGGAAAAGAAATTTTAAATGGAAAAAATTAGTATGAATAATTTTTCTAAAGACCTAGGTGTGATTCACTTTATAGGTATAGGTGGAATAGGAATGAGTGGTATTGCAGAAATATTATTTAATTTAGGTTATACAATTAGCGGAAGTGATATTTCAAAAGGTTCTAATGTAGAACGTTTAATGAAAATGGGCGTTAAAGTATTTATTGGGCAAAGCGCTAAGAATATTAGAAATATTAGTATTATAGTAATTTCTTCTGCAATCAAGGAAGACAATGTAGAATTAGTAGCAGGCTACTTAAATAAAATCCCTATAGTTCGAAGAGCTGACATGCTTGCTGAATTAATGAGATTTAAAAAGTCAATATCAGTAGGTGGTTCGCATGGAAAAACAACGACTACATCTATTATTAGTTCTTTATTAGAAGGGGCTAAACTAGACCCTACAGTTGTAAATGGAGGTATAATAGAAGCATATGGAACTAATGCTAGATTAGGAAAAAGTGATTGGATGGTTGTGGAGGCAGATGAAAGTGATGGGACTTTTATCAAATTACCTTCTACTTATGTATTAATTACTAATATTGATCGTGAACATATAGATTATTATAAAACTTTTGATAATTTAAACAGAGCTTTTAGAAATTTTGTGGAGAATATACCTTTTTACGGAACTGCATTTATTTGTATAGACTCTCCTGATGCCGAAAATTTATGTAAAGATATAAAATACAGAAAGTTTATTACTTTTGGTTTTAATAAAAATGCCGATCTTATAGTTAATAATGTTAAAGTAATTAGAGGATTAACTTATTTTGATATTACTATTAATAAAGATGATTTATATAAGAATAAATTCATAAAAGGTATAGCAATTCCAATACCTGGAGAACACAATATAAGAAATGCTTTAGGCTCAATCGCTGTTGCCTTAGAATTAGGTATTTCCGAGTCTATTATAAGAAATGTTCTATTAAAATTTAGTGGAGTTGAAAGGAGATTTAGTTTTGTAGGTTCTTTTAAAGGCATTAAAATAATAGATGATTATGCACATCATCCTACTGAAATAAAAAATACTCTAAAAGCAGCAAGATCTCTCTGCAAAGATAAATTGATCGTAATATTTGAGCCACATAGATATTCAAGGATAATTGATTTATATGATGATTTTATTAATTCTTTTTCTGATGCAGATATATTATATGTAACAAAGATTTATAGTGCAGGAGAAAAAAGAATTGATGAGATTAATGAAAATATACTTGCGAAGTCTATCAGTAAAAGTGGTCATAAAAATGTGAAGTGTTTTAAAGATGAGAGTACTATGGAGTTAGAATTATTTGAAGTAGCAAATAATAATGATTTTATAATATTTTTGGGTGCAGGCTCACTATCAAAAAGAGCAAGAAATATGGAGAAATTTGTTAAAAAAGTATTAATTAAGAGCTAAGAAGAAAAGATTTTGATTCATGTCACTATTTAAAAGTTTAGTTACTAATGTTAGAGGAAAATTAATTTCTAATGCTAATATGTCTTCATCTTCCTGGTTTAAGGTTGGAGGTCCTTTTGAGTTATTATTTATACCTGAAGATGAATTAGATTTATTAAATTTTTTCAAAAAATTAGATCATAAAATACCTATTTTTATAATAGGAGCATTATCTAACACTTTAATTAGAGATGGTGGAGTAAAAGGAATTGGAATAAAATTAAATGAAAAATTTAGTAGTATAAATGTTAGTAATGATTTTATAGAAGTTGGAGCATCTTTATTAAATATGAAATTTGCAAAGTATGCTCATAAAAATAATTTTTCAGGTTATGAATTTCTTTCTGGTATTCCAGGAACAATAGGAGGCAGTATAATAATGAATGCTGGCTGTTATGGAAGAGAAATGTCGGATATACTTTATGACGTTAAAATTATTGATAGAATTAAGGGATTATATAGAATTCCTGCTAAAAAATTAAATATGTCATATAGAAAAACCTCAATTAGAAGTGAATCTATAATTATTTCTGCAAGATTAAAATATTTTAAAAAAAAATTGGATGATAAATATAAAGATTACATAAAAAGTGAGAGAGCTAGCTCGCAACCAGTAAAACAATTAACAGGTGGTTCTACTTTTAAAAACCCAGATGGTTATAAGGCATGGAAACTTATTGAAGATGCAGGTTGTCGAGGTTTATCAATAGGAGGAGCAAAGATATCAGATATGCATACTAACTTTATTATTAATTATAATAATGCTACTGCTAATGATATTGAATCATTGGGAAATATTGTTATGCAAAAAGTATATGATAAATCGGGAGTAAAATTAGAATGGGAAATAATAAAAATAGGTTTTACAAATAAAGAGGAATTATAATTGAATATAGTATTATTATTTGGTGGTTATACTGAAAGAGATGTCTCTATAATGTCTGCAAAAGAGGTTGAGAGTTCTTTAAAAAGGCTTGGCCATAAGGTAACTAAAATAGATATTTCTAAGGAAGATTTTTGCCATTACTCTGAAAAAAATATTGATTTAATATTTAATTCTTTACATGGAGGAATTGGAGAAAATGGAGTGATACAAAGTATATGCGAGGCTAAAAGTATTCCGTATACTGGTTCAACTGTTCTAGCCTCTGCACTAGCTATGAATAAAATGCTAGCAAAAAAAGTATTTAATTCAATGAATATAAATATGGCCGATAGCGTTGTAAGTACTATTAATGATATTAAGAAAAATGAACCAATAGAAAGACCTTACGTAATAAAACCTATAGATGGTGGTTCTAGTATAGGAATAAATATTATTTATAAAGATACGAATATAGATATATTAGAAATAAATGATAAAAACTTCCTTATAGAATCGTATGTTGAAGGCAAAGAAATTGCTGTAGCTATTATAGAAAATAAAGTTTTAGGTATGATTGAAATTCAACATGATAAATCATTTTATGATTATAAATCTAAATATGAAAGTAGTGAAACAAAATATATTATTCCTGAAAATATAGGAGCTTATCAGACAGAATTATTAGAATCTTTTTCGTTATGTGCCCACACAATACTGGGTTGTAAAGGAATTACCAGGGTAGATTTCATTGTTCCTAATGAATCTTCTATTCAGCCAACACTATTAGAAATTAATACATTGCCAGGCTTAACAAAACATTCACTAGTTCCTAAAATAGCTCAAAACAATGGTGTTAACTTTGATGATTTGATTTCTATGATTATTAAAGATGCATTCATTTGATACTGTTTTTAAAAAGACTATTTTTATTCTTATTTATTATAAGTTTATTAATAATTTTATATAAAAAAAATTACTTAATCTCTAAATTAGAGAATATAATAATAATTTTTTCAGAATATTCAGATAATGTTCTTAAGGAAGTATATATCTCAGGAAGAGTTAATGAGAATAAAAGTAATATTACTGAAGCTTTAAATGTCAAAATAGGAGACTCTCTTTTTAATATAAATCTGAATGAAATGAGAAAAAATTTAAATAAACTTTCATGGGTGCAAGATAGTAAAATTTATATTCTTCCTTTAGGGCAACTAGAAATTGAAATTTTTGAATATATTCCATTTGTTAGATATATTGATAAAAAGGAAAAATATTTTTTAATTAATAATAATGGAATAAAATTTAAGGAAATTAATTCGTATGAATTTCCTGACTTATTTAAATTAAGAGGAAAAGATGCACTTTTAAAAGTTAATGAACTTTCTTTAATCATGAATAAGCTAAAATTATTGAATTTAGATGTTATAAATGTCGAAAGAATAGATTCAAGGAGGTGGAATATTTATTTAAAAGAGGGATACTTTATTAAGCTACCTCATATTGATTCCATAAAGTCACTGGATGCTTTATATGAGTTAGATAATAATATAAACTATGATAATTTAATTTTTATAGATTTGAGAATTAAAAATAGAATTAGTATAAAGTATAAAAATATTGATTGAAATTTATTATGGTAAAATCTAGTTTTCTTAACTACTCTTATTTTTCTAAAGGCCCTATTATAGCTGCGTTAGATATAGGATCGAGTAAAATATGTTGTTTAATTGCAAAGATTGATAAAAATGAAACTCTTTCTGTAATAGGAGCTGGTTTTCAGGAATCTAAAGGTTTAGTTTCAGGCGTCATAACAGATATGATTGCTTTAGAGAATTCCATCAGAAATTGCGTAGCTAGTGCTGAAAAAATGGCATCAGTGAGAATAAAAAATATCATTGTAGGATTTTCCACTGAGAACATTAATATAGAAAACTTAAATATAGAAATTGACCTTAAAGGCGCTGTTGTAGGTCAAGGAGACTTAGATAGAGCATATAATTTTTTATCTGAAAAACATAATATGGGTAATAGGTCTATACTACACGTAATACCATTTCAATATTCTATAGATGGAAATAAGGGAGTCAAGAGTCCTATTGGGATGTTTGGAGATAAGCTAGGCGTTGAGATTAGTATAATTAGTTCTGATTCTAATACTTTAAAAAACTTAGAAAATGTTGTTAAACATTGTGATTTAGAAATTGATGAAATTGTTTATACTCCTTATGCAACTGGGATATCTTTGCTTTCTCAAGAGGAAAAAGAATTAGGAGTGGCATTGATAGATATGGGCTCCACGTTAACTTCTGTATCAATTTTTTATAATGGCTCTATTCTATATACTAAATCTATTCCTTTAGGTGGAAATATGGTTACTAATGATATATCAAGAATATTTTCTCTATCGTTTGCAAATGCTGAAAGAATTAAAATAATAAATGGGCAATTAATTGAAGAGCTAGAAAATTCTCTTTCAACAATTGAGGTTGATATTTTAGGAGAAGAGAATGAATCTATAGAAATTACTAGAAGAGATTTAATTTCAGTTATAAAACCACGAATATATGAAATAGTTAATACCATAAATGAGATTATTATAGAAAGTAAATATAATAATGTAATTGCTAATAGAGTTGTAATAACTGGTGGAACATCTCAAATGGAAGGTTTGTTGGATTTTACAAGTAAAGTTTTTGGAAAGAAAGCTAGACTTGCTAAATCGAAACAGATTAATGCTTTACCTGAAAATATGAAAAGTCCTTCATTCTCCGCTATAAGTAGTTTGGTAATTTACTCTATAACGAAAACTAATGACATTAGTTTGAATCTATTAAAGAAAAATAAAAATTCTAATAATATTTTTGCATATCTGCAAAAAGCTAAAAATTGGTTTATAGAAAACTTTTAATTTAATTAATTTTTGTTACAAATGTTACAATATTTGATTTCTCTTTACTAACTATAATTGATATAAATAGTTATTTAATTTGAGAAGATATGCTATGCCTGACACATTAAATATAACTAATATAGGTTTTCAGAAAACTTTGAATTCAGAGGTGGTATGTGAAGGTATTGGTCTTCACTCTGGTAAAAAAACCTCAATTAAAATAATACCAGCAGAAGTAAATACAGGGATTTCTTTTATTAGACAAGATTTATCAGCTAACAGAGAAGTCAAAGCTACATATGAGAATGTATGTGATACAAAATTAGGTACAACCATATCAAATAATGTTGGTAATAAAGTTCAAACTATAGAGCACTTAATGGCTGCATTTATGGGATTAAAGATAGATAATGCCCAAGTATTATTATCGGGAAGTGAAATCCCTATTATGGATGGAAGTTCTAGGATCTTTATTGATTTAATTAATTCAGTAGGTATTAAAGAACAGTTTACAAAGAAAAAAGTTATAAAAATTTTGAAAAAAGTTTCTTTTTTTCAAAAAAATAGCTCTATTATAGCGTTTCCTTCAGATAATTTTTCCATAGATTATCAGATTGATTTTGACGATCCTGCAATTGGTATACAAAATAAGAAAGTTACTCTAATGGGTGATAATTTTGACAAAGAGATTGGATCTGCCAGAACTTTTGGTATGCTTAATGAAGTTGAAAATATGCATAAAAATGGTTTAGCTTTAGGAGGATCAATAAATAATGCTATAGTTGTTGATAAAGGAAAAATATTGAATGATGACGGACTTCGTTTTGAAGATGAATTTGTAAGACATAAAATTTTAGATTTGTGTGGTGACTTCTATTTATCAGGGTTTCAAATATTAGGAAGTGTAGTTGCAAAATGCGCAGGGCACGATATAAATAATAAGTTTTTATGGAAACTATTTAGTGATGATAGTAATTATCAAATAGTTGAAGAAAATACTATTAGTTCAATAGAAGAAATTAATTTTGCAGTAGCATAAAGATAAAAATGTTAATAAAAACTTTATTCTTATTTTTTTACATAACTATACTTAATTTTTTTGTTGTAAAATCAATATTAGCTGAAGAAACTATCATAAACTTTGAGGACGGAAGTACATATCAAGGTGAAGTTTATGATGGAAAGATGGAAGGCAAAGGGATCTTTGTTTCTGCAAAAAATCAAGATAACCAAAAATTAAAATATAATGGAGATTTTAAAAAAGGTAAATTTGATGGTAAGGGTATTTTAGAATTTTATAATGGTGATAACTATAATGGTGACTTTTTTGATGGCTTAATGCATGGAAAAGGAATATTAAAATATAAGAATGGGTCAGTTTATGAAGGAGTATTTGTAAAAGGTAAAAAAGAGGGAAAAGGTAAGATTTTATATAATGACGGTGTAGTTTACTCTGGTAATTTTATAAATGATAAAATTGCAGGCATTGGTAAAATTATTTATGAGCAAGGAAATGAATATACAGGAGAATTTTTTAATAATCTAATGCATGGCAAAGGGGCTATTATCTTTAAGGATGGAAGTTCGTATAAAGGGAATTTTTTAAAAGGTAATTATAATGGAGAAGGGATATTTACTTTTCCTGACGGAACTTACTATAAAGGGGAGTTTAAAGATGGTGTTAGAAATGGACCAGGAGAATTAGTATATATTGATAATACTCGACAATCAGGCATATTTAAAAATGGAGATTTTGTGGGTGAGGTTATAATTACCTTTCCTGATGGAACTGTTCAAAAGAAATCTATTGACCAATAAAAATTCTACATATTCGGATAATTAGGTCCTCCCCCTCCCTCAGGCGAAGTCCAATTAATATTTTGTGAAGGGTCTTTAATATCACAAGTTTTGCAATGTAGACAGTTTTGAGAATTAATTTGTAATTTTTTATTATTATTCTCTTCGATTACTTCGTAAACACCAGCTGGGCAATAAAGTTGTTCAGGAGAGTTATAAATTGTTAAATTATGACTAATTGGAATCTCTTTATCTATAAGTTCTAAATGGCAAGGTTGGTCTTCGGCATGATTTGTTCCAGAGAATGACAAATTAGTTAATCTGTCAAAGCTATAGACACCATCTGCTTTATCATATTTTATTTTTTGATATTGACTGGCTGGTTTAGTAGCTTTGTGATCAGCATGATTGAGCTTTAAAGTCCATGGTACTTTACCATTAAATATTTTTTGATCTACTGCACCTAATATAGTTCCTAGTATTAATCCGTATTTAAACCCAGGTCTAAAATTTCTTGCATTTTTCAATTCTATTCCTGCCCACGAATTATAAAAATTATCCTCATATTCTTTCAATTCTAAATTAGTTTCAGAGTTTATATCTAATTTTTTTACAATTATCTCTGCTGCAACTATTCCTGATTTCATAGCTGTGTGCGTTCCTTTTATTTTAGGTACATTTAATGTTCCTGCTTCACAACCTATTAGAGCCCCTCCTGGAAAATATAATTTTGGTAATGATTGATATCCTCCCTCATTAAGAGCTCTCGCTCCATAGGCAATTCTTCTTCCATTTTTAAGTATTTTTTTTATCTCTGGGTGGGTTTTAAATTTTTGAAATTCTTCATAAGGACTTAAATGAGGGTTTTTATAATCAAGTCCCATTACAAAACCAATAGAAATTTGATTTTTATCCATATGATATAGAAAAGAACCTCCATATACCTCATTAGTAAGAGGCCATCCTGCTGAATGCATTATACTTCCCTCTTTATGTTGTTTGCTGTCTATTTCCCAAATTTCCTTAAGTCCTATACCGTATGATTGAGGAGACTTTCCTTCGTCAAGATTATATTTCTTTATTAATTGCTTTCCTAGATGTCCTCTACATCCTTCTGCGAATAGTGTATATTTTCCTATTAACTCTATACCAGGTTCAAATGAAGAAGATTTAATATAATCTTTATCAATTCCCATATCACCAGTTGCAATGCCAATTACAGAGTCTTTTTCGTCAAATAAAACTTCTTTAGCTGCGA
The DNA here is from genome assembly GCA_046582425.1 of Alphaproteobacteria bacterium. Taxonomy (GTDB): domain Bacteria; phylum Pseudomonadota; class Alphaproteobacteria; order TMED109; family TMED109; genus TMED109. The sequence goes on along the minus strand of JAYGEJ010000042.1, from coordinate 5,364 downwards.
ATCCTGGGTAAATTTCAACTCCCAGATTTTCCGCTTCCTCAGCTAACCATCTACACATATTCGATAGACTTATGATAAAATTATTATGATTTTTCATTGTTTTAGGAAGTAAAAAATTAGGCAGCCTTATACTTTTATTTTTATTTAAAAATATGAATTTCTCTTTAGTTACAGGGGACATTTTTGGATGAGACATCTCTTTCCAATTAGGAAAAAGTTCTTCTAAAGCCCTTGTTTCAAAAACTGCGCCAGATAATATATGTGCTCCTACTTCTGGTCCTTTTTCAACAATACAAACTGATAGTTCTCTATTATTAATTTTAGATAATTGTTTTAATTTTATCGCTGAAGATAAACCAGCTGGCCCTGCACCAACTATAACTACATCGTACTCCATTTTTTCTCTGTCAGATCTCATTTTAACCTCATACAATGTGAATAAAAATTATTTATAGCTTTTCAATAATATCCATAAAATAATTATAGGTTTCTATATTTGCAGCAGCTATTACTGATCTATCTGATGCAGCTTCCTTTCCATCCCAAGAAGTTACAATTCCTCCTGCAGCTTCAATAATAGCTCTTGCTGCAACTATATCCCATATTTCCAAGTCTTTTTCTACTACTAAGTCTATAGTTCCCGCAGCACACATAGCATAACCCCAACAATCTGTTCCGTGACGAATATATAATGTTTTATCAGATATTGAATTATATATAGCTTTATCTCGATCATTTTCAAGAAACATTGCAGGGTCTGTAACAGCACAAATAGTTTCACTAACTGATTTAAAATTTTTAGTTTTTACTAACTTATCATTTAAAAAACTTCCTTTCGAACTTCCCCAAATTCTATCCTTTGTAATAGGCTGGTCTATTAAACCTAATATGGGTTTCATATCTTTAACTAAACCTATCATTGTACCAAAAACAGGCAATCCAGATACAAAAGCTTTTGTTCCATCTATTGGATCTAGAATCCAAACATATTCTGCATTTTCATTTTCAGCGCCTAATTCTTCTCCTATAATGCCATGATTTGGAAATGTTTTATTAATTAATTTTCTCATTATTTTTTCTGAGTTAGAATCTGCTTGCGTAACAATTTGTGGGCGCCTATTATTTTTAGTAGGCTTAATTTGCCAATTGTTTGTTTTACGAAAAAAACTTTTTATTTCATCTTCAATAGAATCTGCTAATTCATGAGCAAATTTCAAGTATATTTCATGATTATTTTTCATTTTAATCCTAATTTAAATATAATAATTTGGACATTTGCATGATATTATAATTATAACAAGGATCAAATTAAGGATATTTAATTTTTATTAAATTTTATGAATCTCTTATGTTATAATTTTTAATAATAATAACTTGGGCAATTATATGTATAATTTTTTTTCTATAATAAAATATTTAATTTTTAGTTTATTATTTATTACTATTTCTTGTTCTTCTAATTCTCCTAAAAGTAATCAGACTGAAAATATAGAAAGAACTGTAGATGAAATTTATAATTCAGCTATGAAATATATGGATGATGATAAATATATGAAAGCATATAAAGAATTTATAGAAGTAGAGAGACTTCATCCATATTCTATATGGGCAACAAGGGCTCAATTAATGACTTCCTACGTAAATTATAAATTATACCAATATGAAGATTCTATATCTGGAGCAAAAAGATACATAGAGCTTCACCCAGGAGCGAGCGATATAGATTATGCTTTTTATCTAATTTCACTAAATTATTATGAACAAATAAATGATTATAGAAGAGATCAATCATTAACAAATAGAGCCAAAGAGGCATTCAATAATTTAATTAAAAGATTTCCTAATTCAGAATATGCTAGAGACGCTAAATTAAAACTAGATTTAGTTAACGATCACTTAGCTGCTAAAGAAATGGATGTAGGCCGTACATATCAAAATTTGGATAATTATATTGCTGCTTTAAATAGATTTAAAACAGTAGTTGATAGTTACTCAAAAACTAGTCATGCGCCTGAAGCTTTAGCACGTTTAACGGAGACATATTTTAGGTTGGGGTTATACGAGCAAGCTAAAGTATATGCTTCAGTTTTAGGTCATAATTATCCTCAAAATAAATGGTATAAATATACTTATTCACTATTTGAAGGTGAAAAAAATATATTATTATCAGAGAAAGCTGAAATTCATAAAAAAGAAGGTTCACTTATGGATATTTTAAATGAATTTACAGATATATTTGAAAGTAAAAATTAATAGGTATTTTTTAATGTTAAATTATATATCTATAAAAAATATAGTTTTGATAGAAAAACTGGAATTAAATTTTGAACAAGGTTTTACGGTTCTTACTGGAGAAACAGGTGCAGGTAAATCTATAATAGTAGATGCTATAAACTTAATTCTAGGTAAAAGAGCCGAAAAAAGACTAATAAAAAAAGGTAAGGATGAGGCAACTGTATCTGCTTTATTTACTGTAAATAAAGAACATGAAGTAGTAGGTTTAATAAAAAATAATGGTATAATCTTTGAAAATGAAATTCTTATTAGAAGAAAAATATTGTCTAATGGCAGAAGTCAGTCATTTTTAAATGACGAGCCAATATCCCTAAATTTTATGAAAGATATTACTAATTATTTAATAGAAGTTAATGGGCAAAATGATCAGTCAGGGTTATTAGAAAATTCTAACCATATAAATATTTTAGATGATTGGGGAAACCTATCAAAGTATACAAAGGATTTATCATTGGTACACAATTTATATAAAGAAAAAGTAAATTTATTTAATGAATATAAGGCAAAAAAGAAACTATTTGAAAGTAATAAAAATCATTTATTAGAAGATTTAGAAGAAATTATTCAATTAGAACTAAAAGATAATGAAATTAATAAATTAATAGAAAATAAAAACTATTTAATGTCTATAGAAAAAATAAAGGAAAGCTTAACTCATATTAATTTTTTATTAAAGGGGGACGTTCAATCAAATGGCATTTATGAAAGTTTAAGCCTTTCAAGAAAACAAATTTTAGCAATTTTATCACTTAATAAAGAATTATTTAATAGATTAGATGATGCATTAGAAAAAACCATTATAGAACTTAAAGAAACAGAATCTATTTTAGATGAGTGTCTAGAGAGCGTTGATGAAACTAATTTAAGTTTAGATGCAATAGAAAATAGAATTTCTCTGATTAAAAGAATTGCCCGCAAACATAATGTAGATGAAAAAGAAATCCTTTCTCTTAAAGATAAGTTTGAAAACAAATTAAATAGTATAGAAAATTCAAATAAAGATTTAATGAAAATTGAAGATGAAATTAATAAATTAAGAAATAAGTATAAATTAAGTGCTATGAAATTATCTAAATTAAGATATGAAGCATCTATAAAATTATCAAAATTTGTAAATAATGAGTTTCCTATATTAAAGCTAGAAAGTGCTAAGTTTGATACTTCACTAAACATATTGGATGAAAATAATTGGAAATCAAATGGTATAGATAAAGTTATTTTTAAAATTGAAACTAATAAGGGTTCAGGGTTTGACTTTATATCTAAAATTGCATCTGGAGGGGAACTATCAAGAATAATACTTGCAATTAAAGTATCTTTAATTTCAGAACATGAAAATATTAATTCAAAAACTTTAATATTTGATGAGGTTGATACAGGGGTTGGAGGAGCGGTAGCAGATGCAATTGGAAAAAGGCTTGAATTACTTGGAAAACATAACCAAGTTTTAGCTGTAACACATCACCCTCAGGTCGCTGCAAGGTCAAGAAACCATTTTAAAGTTAATAAGAGTAATAAAAATAGTTATTCTTCTACTAGTATAAATAATTTAAATTATAATGAGCGCTTGGAAGAAATAGCAAGAATGTTATCTGGAGAAAGAATAACAGATGCTGCACGAAAAGCTGCAGAAAGTTTATTCCAGGAAAATAAAAATATATGATTAATTTTGGTTTTATATAATGAAAAGAGAAGAAGTAGTTTATAAGTTAAGAAAGCTTGCCAGGCTTATAAAGTATCATAATAACTTATATTATAATGAAGATAATCCTGAAATATCTGATGCTGACTACGATAATTTAAGAATAGAAAATATTAATCTAGAAAAAGAATTTCCGGACTTAGTTCTTTCAAATAGTCCAACTAAGAAAGTAGGTGCTGAATTAACTTCCGCTTTTAAAAAAGTTCAGCACCTAGTTCCAATGTTATCTTTAGGTAATACTTTTACAAAAAAAGATGTAGAAGATTATCTTAATAAAACTAAAAGATTTCTTCAAATAGAGAATGATATGAATCTTGAATTTATAGCAGAGCCAAAAATAGATGGTTTATCTGCAACTTTGATATATAAAAATGGTAAATTAATTATTGGTGCAACTCGTGGAGATGGTAAGCAAGGAGAAAATATTACTGAAAATATAAAAACAATAAAAGAAATACCTCATTATTTATCAGGAAAATATCCTGAAGAGCTAGAAATAAGAGGAGAAATATACATGGCTAATTCCGAATTTGAGACTCTTAATGCTTATAGATTTAAAGAATCACTACCTTTATTTGCGAATCCCAGAAATGCCGCTGCTGGCTCAGTTAGACAGCTAGATCCAAGCATAACTGCATCTAGAAAGTTAGGTTTTTTTGCATATAATTGGGGTCATATATCTGAACCTATTGGAGATAACCTAGTTGAAATTAGAAAATTTATTTCAAGTTTAGGCTTTAATTTGAATCATCCAGTTGAATTATGCTCTAATTTAGAGCAAATGATAGAATTTTATAATAAATTATATCAAAATAGAGCTAGTTTAGATTTTGATATAGATGGTATAGTATATAAACTAAATAATATTAGTTATTATGGACGTCTTGGTTCTACTGATCACTCTCCCAGATATGCTGTTTCTCATAAATTTCCAGCTGAGTTAGGTTTTACTTCGCTTAATGACGTTAAATTTCAAGTAGGAAGAACTGGTGCAATCACTCCTGTTGCTGAATTAAAGCCTGTCACTATTGGGGGAGTTAGAATACAAAGAGCGAGTTTGCATAATAAGGATGAAATTCAGAGATTAGGCCTAGTTATAGGTGATACAGTTTCAGTTAAAAGAGCAGGTGATGTTATTCCTCAAATTATCTCAGTTGATCTCTCAAAAAGAATTAAAAATTCAAAGAAGATTGTCATGCCTGAAAGCTGTCCTTCATGCGAAGGCGTGCTTATTAAGCCTGAGGGTGAAGCTATTCTTAGATGCAATGCTGGAGAGACTTGTCCTGCTCAAAAAATAGAGTCTTTTATACATTTTGTATCTAGAAATGCTCTAAATATAGATGGTCTTGGAGAAAGGATAATAGAGT
>JAYGEJ010000134.1:0-2248 GCA_046582425.1 Alphaproteobacteria bacterium | reverse complement strand
AATTTTTTCTTTTTGAGTTGATAGGATAAATGTTCTTCTATAGTGCTAGAAAATATTCCTTCAGGGTCCATTAATTTTAGTTTTGTTAACACTAAATTTGATTGTTCTAGAGAAGTTTTAGTTTGTAATGCTGCTTCTTCTACAGATATTTTGCAGAACCCTTTATCATTAATATTTTCTATAAAACAATTAACTAGTTTTTCTCCCCATATGTTTACTGAAATAAATGAACTTTGTTCATATAACCATTCTTTCACATTATTATTTTTTGCATATTTATCAATGTCAATTGTTCTATCATTATATGAGTTATTTTTATTTGAAATTAAAAAAGGGTTTTTCTCTATTTCCTTTTGAGTATATTCAGCTAGCTCATTAGAAGACATTTGTAGAATTTTAATAGAATTAATTATATTAGAATTAATTTTTTGATTGATTTTTAGTGACGGTCTTTGTGAAATATTTTGTTTGAGCATTTTAAAAAATTATAAATTAAATTTTTCGCCTAAGTAAACTCTTCTTACATTTTTGTCTTCTATTATTTCAGAAGGTTTACCGCTCATTAATATTTTACCATCATGCATTATATAAGCCCTGTCTATTAACTCTAGTGTCTCTTTTACGTTATGGTCTGTTATTAGAACTCCTACACCCCTATCTTTTATGTGTTTTATAAGTTCTCTAATTTCTTCAATTGCTATAGGGTCAATTCCAGCAAGAGGTTCATCCAACAGAATAAATGAAGGTTGCATAGCTAAAGTTCTTGCTATTTCTACTTTTCTTCTTTCTCCTCCTGAGAGGGATAAACTGGAAGTTCTTCTTAAATGTGTCAGGGAAAATTCAGCTAGAAGTTCCTCTAAATGTATTTCTCTCTCTCTTCTATCAGTAATATTTAGAGCAAGAATAGCTCTGATATTTTGCTCGACTGTCATTCCTCTAAAAATTGATATTTCTTGAGGCAGATAACCTATACCTGCTTTTGCTCTTTTGTATATTGGGGTATTTGTTATATCCATATCATTAAGTTTAATTCTTCCATAGTCAGGAGTTATCAAACCACAGATCATATAAAAGCAGGTAGTTTTTCCCGCCCCATTGGGTCCAAGTAGACCAACTGCTTCTCCCCTTTGTATTTTAAGAGACACACTTCTAACTACAGGTTTTTTACTATAGGTTTTACCTAAATTAGTTATATTTAAACCATCATTTTTTACTATTAATTTTGGATTATCATTCATCTTTTTCTACTTTTTTAGGAATAAATCTCATCTTTACTTTATTAGTATCATTATTACTACTTATTTGACTTACTCCCGTATTAAGGTCCATTATAAGTAACTCACCTTGCATAATATTATCATCTTTTTTAAGAGTAACAGTATTTTCAATAATAATATTATTTTCTATAAAATTATATTTAGCAATTTTACCAGTAGCTACTTCTTTTTCATTATTAAATATTACATTACCTTCCGCTTCAATTAATATTATTTCATTATTGTCCTCCCCTTTATCTAAATGAACAATTAATTTATCAGCAGAAATTTTTTTTTCCCCTTGAGTTGCTACAGCATTTCCAATTGCATAAGCAATTTTATTATTATCATTCCATTGCATTTCATCAGCTATAATATCAACAGGGATAACTTCTTCCGCCAAAGTTGTAGGAATTAAAAAAAATAATAGATAAATAATTTTAATATTTATTATTGTATATTTCATTTAATATTGCCCTTGCTATTATTTAAAGAAAGTTTTGGTCTTCCTTTTAGACTTATTATTGAATTCTCTATTTTATATTTAAAGCCTTTACCAACAAGTTTCCCCCAACTTCCATTTACAGTAATAATATCATCACTAGTTATAATATTTTCTTTTGTTATATATAATAACTTATTAGTTACAAAATTTGTATCTTTAGAAAAATTCACAACTACATTTCCTATTAATTCTAGTAAATCCTCTTTACTATCTAATATACCTTTTGACGAATAAAAATAAATATTTTTTTTGTTTGATAATTGATAATGCCCTTGAGGTTTTTCTAAAATAATTATTTTAGAGTTTGAAATATTTTTTTTGGCTGTTAATGCTTCAACAGTAATAACTTTATTATTTTTATTTTTAAATAATAGGATTGGTTTAATTAAAGTATCCAACTCTTCAAGGTTTTTTTCTAAATTTATATCTAATATTTCTACATTTGGTATCTTTTGCCACCATCTAAAAATTATTAATAGTATAAATA
>JAYGEJ010000114.1:0-6039 GCA_046582425.1 Alphaproteobacteria bacterium | reverse complement strand
CCCGTTCCTACAGCCATTACTTTTGCTTCCATTGGTTTCTCCTGAGCTGAATCAGGTATTATTATTCCACCAGCAGTTTTTTCTTCGCTTCCCATGCGTTTTACTAAAACACGATCATGAAGGGGTTTAAAATTCATATCAAATATCCTAATATTAAAGTTAAAAATTAGCACTCTATTAAATAGACTGCCACACTCTTAGCTTGTATGTGGGATTTACTTACATAAATGTCAAGTATATTGGTAATTATTTTTAACTAATTTGATAAAAGCTTATTTATAATATTTTTAAAATTAGATACTCCTTCGCCTGTTTTGGCAGATAAATAAATTTTATTATCAGAAACTTCAGTATTTCTATCTTTTATATTTATTTTGTCTATTTTATTAATAACCTCAATAAAATTTTCGGGCATTTCATTATTATCAAAATTATATATTTCACGAACTATATTTAATACATCTTCATTTTGAGAATTATAATCTTCGTGAGAAATATCTCTAACATGAACAATAATATCAGCATATAAAATTTCATCTAAAGTAGATTTAAAAGATTCAATTAGTTCTGTCGGTAAATCATTAATAAAACCAACAGTATCTGACAATATAAAATTATTATCTCTGGAAATATTTACAATTCTATGTTTTGGATCTAGCGTTGCAAATACCATATTTTTAACAAATTCTTTTGAACCTGTAATTTGATTAAATAGACTTGATTTTCCAGAATTAGTATATCCAATTAATGAGACTAAGGGATACAATCTTTTTCTCTTATTTCTTTGTAATTCTCTTATTTTTCTGACTTTTTCTAATTCCTTCTTAATTCTTTTAATCCTGCTAGTAATATGCCTTCTATCTAATTCTATTTGTAATTCACCTGGACCACCTAAAAAACCTCTTCCTCCTCTCTGACGTTCTAAATGAGTCCAAGATCTTACCAATCGAGACTTTTGCCAAGTGATATGAGCTAACTCTACTTGCAAGGAACCTTCTTTTGTTACAGCCCTTGCACCAAATATTTCTAAAATTAATGCTGTCCTATCTAAAACTTTAGTTTTTAACATTTTTTCTAGATTTCTCTGCTGAATAGGAGAAATATTAGAATTAATTATAATTATACAATTATCTATTTTATTTTTTTCTAGACTATGTTTTATTTCTTCAATTTTACCTTTTCCAAAAAATGTGCCAGGTTTTATATTTGATATATTAATAATATTTGCTTCATAGATTTTTAAATTTATCGCAGATGCTAAAGATTTAAGCTCAATAAGCGCTGAATCAGGAGTTCTTCTTGACTTATTATTAAACGTTGAGTTTGGATGAATAACCCAACAGTTATTCATTTAATATGTCCATTCAAATTCTTTTCCAAAGAAGCAGTGAAAAAAGAATTATAGTGATAAAAATTTCTATTCTGCCACACAACATTACTATAGATAATAAAATAATTTCTATAAAAGTATCGGGGTAATAATTAATGTTTGAAATTTCTAATAAACCAATACCAGAATTTGTAATAGCGGAAGTAACTATTATAAAAGATTTTTCAAAACTTACATCAAAAATAGATAATATAGATGAAAATATCGGTATTGATAGTAGATAAAGTATAGAACATAAAAATATTTGAGAAGCATCATCAATATTACTAACTTTATCTTTAGCCATAATTTTTCTTGGATTTATTAGCCTAAATAAATATCTATAAACATATTTATAAATATAAATAATTCTAGTAGCCTTAAGACCTCCAGATGTGGAACTTACTGCTCCACCTACTAGAGCAAGTAATGCTAATAATATTATTATGTTATTTATTAATCCGAAACTATATAGTTTTTCAGGAATAATTCCAGTAGTAGCAATGAATGATATAATTAGAAAACTAATATCTATGTACTTTTCTATAAATGGCATTTTAACGTTGTTGAATGTATAAATAGTTAGAATTAAACTAAAAATAGATATTATAATAAATGCAAATTTTAAATTTTTACTTTTGAAGTAAGTAGAAAAACCATGTGCAAATGATTTATAATGTAAGCTGATTGATAATGACCCTATAATCATTGTAAAAATCATAAATATTTTAGTTAATATATTAAATTCAATTATTATATTACCGTCAGTATTAAAGGAGTTACTTGTAGAAATTAGAGCCATGGTAAGATGAAGTGCATAATTCCAATCATTTAATAAAAGTCTAAATATTATAGTAAATATTATAGTTATAGATAAGTATAGAAAAAATATAATTCTTACATTTTCAATTGAAAAATAGTCTTTTGAAATAGGTTTTTTATTTAAAACCATTTCAACAAAAAAACTTCCAATCATGATAGTGAATAGACCTCCTAACCACTGTAATATTGATTGCCATATTATAAATGATATAACATTCGAATATTCTATTTCTGTCCAAATACCATTTGTTGAGACTAATGATATTGTTAGAAAAAAAATATCTTTTATATTCTCATCAGGAAAAATTAAATATAAAGGAATTGCTCCCATTATTATTAATACTAACCAGATAATAAAAATGGAAAGTACACAAGTATTTTTATCTATTTTTGTCTTACTTAGTTTATTATTAGATATATATACAGATACAAAAATAAAAATTGATACTAATAATAAAAGTAGGAAAGGTATAAAATTTGCATTTCTTATAAATGACCAAAATATAGCTGATAATGCAGCAAAGCCAATAATTATTTGTGAAATTAAAATAAAGTCATATGTCTGTTGAATTTTCATAACTTAATTCCTAGACATAAATTTAGTAAAAACCTATACCAACTGAAAATATCTTTTCAATTTCTGGAATAAAATCATGTTTTGCTAAAACTATTACTCTATCGCCTACTTCAATAGTTGTAGAACCGACTGGTAATATTACAGTTTTTTCTCTAATTAATGCGCCTATAGCTACGCCATCTGGAAGAGGTTTTTCTCTTAATGGAACTCCGATTAAAATTGATGTTTCTATTGCTTCTAGTTCAATTACCTCTGCTTCACCTTCTCTTAAACTTTGCACTTGAAACACCTTTCCTTTTCTAACATACCTTAAGATTCTTGAAACTGTTAGTTCTCTTGGATTTACTACTGCATCTATTCCTAATGAATTGGTAAAAGGACTATATCTGTTTTCTGATAATAAGGCAGCAGAAGAATGGCAACCATATTTTTTTGCTAATATTGCAGATAAAGTATTTATCTCATCACTAGCAGTTAAAGCAAAAGTAAAATCTGCTTGAGCAATATTGGCTTCTTCAAGTATCTCCTTATCCAAAGCATCTCCATTTAAAATAATTGATTTGTTTAGTTCATCAGCTATTGCCTCAGCTCTATTTTGGTTATTTTCTATAAGTGTAATATTAGATTGAGGTTCATTTTCTTCTATTGATTTAGCAACTCTTAAACCAGTTCTACCTCCACCAATAATTACTATTCTTCTAGCTCTAGCAGTTTCCTTTCCAAAAACAGATAATACACGTTCTGTTTTATTTGACTGGGCTATAATATATATATCATCTCCGCTTTTCATTTCACTAAGCTTATTTGGAACAAATCCATTAGAATCTCTAACTATATATACAACTCGTGCTCCTAAATCTGGAAATATTTCCGTTAATTGATTTAGAGGTGTATTTAGGACTGGACAATCTTCTGCTAAATTTATTTCTATCAATCTAACTAAATCTTCATCAAAAGATATCATATCCTTAGCTCCTGGCACTGCAACTAATCTAGTAAAAGATTTAGCTACTTCCTGCTCAGGAGATATTAATGCATCTATAGAAAATAAACTTTCATTAAATAAATTATTCCATTCTTTTTTATTATATGCTTCAGATCTTACTCTTGCTATTTTAATAGGAACTTTAAATAATATATTAGCTATCTGACATGAAATCATATTTATTTCATCAGATTGAGTAACAGCAATTATCATATCACATTTATCAGCTTCAGCTTCTTTTAAAATATTTGGATGGGATGCATAACCAACTAATGTTCTAACATCTAGCTTACCAGATATATGGTCTATTCTTTTCTCATCGTGATCAATTATAGTAATTTCATTTTTCTCATCAGAAAGAAGTCTAGCTATATTAAAGCCTACTTCACCTGCACCACATATAATTATGTTCATTCGAGTATCCCTTAATTTTCTTCTCTAAATTTTTTTAATGTATTTAGTTTTCTATGAAATGCAGATCTTTCCATACCAATGAAATTAGCAGTTTTAGATACATTTCCATTAAATCTATCTAAATTTTTTAGTATGTAATCGTGTTCAAATATATTTCTAGCTTCTTTTAGATTTAAAGAATAAAGATATTCCATATTAAAATTATTATCATTTTGCTGTTCTAACTTTTCTATATTTAATAAATCCTTTGGCAACATATCGTAAGAAATTATATTTAAATCATTATCGTCTAACATAATTAAGATTCTTTCAATTGTATTTTTTAACTGCCTTACATTTCCTGACCAATTAATAGCTTGAAGCGAAGCTATAGCTTGCTGATCTAATGATATTTTATTTCTACCAGAGGTCTCACAAGCTTTATTTAAAAAATAGTTTATCAATAATGGTATATCTTCTTTCCTTTTTGATAAAGAGGGCATCTCTATAGGCACCACATTTAACCTATAGTATAGGTCTTCACTAAATGTTTTATCTATAATTTTATTATGAATTTCTATGCTAGTAGAACTAATTACTCTAACATCTACATTTATCAATGTAGATCCATTTTTTCTTTTAAAAGAATTACCTTGTAGAGCCTTGATAAAAAAGGCTTGCGCTTCTAAAGATAGGCTAGCTACTTCATCTATAAGCATTGTTCCATTATTAGCTTGTTCTAAAATACCAATTCGTATAATTCTGCCATCGTTATCTTCTTCACCAAATAATAACTCCTCTAATTGATCATTAGGAAGAATTTGAGCATTTAAAATAATAAATGGACCATGTGATCTTTTAGAATTTAAATGTATTAATCTTGCTAAAGTTTCTTTCCCAGTTCCATATTCACCAGTAATTAGTATTCTGCTTCCAGTAGGCGAAACCTTTTTTATTAAAGAATGAATTTTTTTAATTACTACTGACTCACCAATAAGCTCCAGCTCACCTCCTGCCCTAAGCCAAAGTTCTTTATGCTCTTTTTTAAGTTTTGATAATTCTAATACTCTTTCAAGAGTAATTAATAATCTTTCTGCTTCAAAAGGTTTTTCAATGTAATCACTAGCTCCACTCCTAATTGCTTTAACAGCAATATCTATATTACCATGTCCACTTATCATTATACAGGGTACAAATAAAAACTTAGACTGAATTTCATTTAATAATTCTAGGCCATCTAATTTACTATTTTCTAACCATATATCTAAAAGAATTAAGTCTGGCACTCTCTCCGATATAGCATCTAAGGCTTCATCAGAATTCTTTGCTGTCCTAACTTCATAATTCTCATCCTCTAGTAAGCCAGCAATTGACTTTCTAATGTCTTCTTCATCATCTACAACTAATATATTATTTAACATCTTAACTTTCTTTTATTAACTCTTTACTAGAAAAATTTAAATTAACATATACTCCATAGCCGTCTTTAACATTGTTTATTTCTAATGATCCTTTATGGTCTTCCATAATTTTTTTTACAATCGCTAAACCTAAACCAGTTCCGTTTTTTCTTGTAGTAACATACGGATCAGTTAAGTCATCTTTTATTTTATCTGGCAAACCTACACCTGTATCAGTTACAGAGATATTAAAAATTTGATCATTTTTACTTAATTCTACTGTAAGTATATTTTTATCTTTTTTATTTACTTCTCTCTCAATCATAGAATTAATACCGTTGGATATAATATTTTGTAATGCTTGTCTAATTTGATTTTCATCTATCACCGCATAAAGTGTTTTACTAGGAACACTTATATTAACTATTATATTTTCATTAGAAAGAATAGATAATGAAGCTATGTCCTTAACTAAATTAGTTAAATTTACTTT
>JAYGEJ010000105.1:0-2020 GCA_046582425.1 Alphaproteobacteria bacterium | reverse complement strand
GCCAGGTATAGTAACACTAAAGAAATTTATTCCTTCTACTCCTAATTCCTTTGCAACCTCTGCACCTATAATATTTGTACTTGAACCAACTAGCGTTGTCATTCCTCCTAATATTCCAGCGTAACTAAGGGGTATTAAAGCTTTACTGATAGATAAATTCATTTTTTCGGAAATTATAGATACTAAAGGTATAAATATTATAATAATAGGTGTGTTATTCATGACGCTTGAGAATAAAGCCACAATTAATAATAATAATATCAACATTGTACTTTTGCTGGTTTGAAGATCACGGTTTAAATGCATTATATTATCTACAAATGTATTAAGTATACCTGTCGAGTAAACTCCTTGAGCTACTACTAATAATGCCATAACTGTTAATAAGCCATGATTTGAGAATCCAGCAATAAAATCATCAAAATTTATTCCATCTACAGGATAAATTTCGAAAATTAGAAAAAGTAATCCTAAAACGGAAATAGAAACAGCATCAATTGGAAATTTTCTAGTTGAATAGCCAATAATTGCAAATATCATTAAAGATAAAGTTAATAGCATTTCAAATGTAAAAGCCATGTTATTCCTTTATTTTAAATTCTTTTATAAGTTTTGATCTGTGTTCATCTAATGTGGGAACTTTTTGTCTAGATTTAGGGTCATTATGTAAACTCATTTTAATAGGATTTCCTGCAACATAGAAATCATTAAAGTTTTCATCTTCTATATTAACAACCATGTTTCTGGCTTTAATTTGTTCAGAATTTACTGCTTGTTCTATATTATTTAAAGGTCCAATAGGTATATTTTCTTTTTCTAATACTTCGATCCAGAAGCCTGAAGGTTTAGTCACAAAAAGATTTTCTAGTTCTTGTTTTAGACTTATGACGTTTTCAACGCGCTTTGGGTTTGTTTTAAATTTTTCATCTTCTATTAATTCATCTTTATTAATAGCTCTGCACATTCTTTCAAACATAGCATTGTTTCCGCAAGCCATTACTATATACCCATCTTTACACCTATAGCACTCAAAAGGAGCTATTGCAGGGTGCCTAGATCCTCCAGGTGGAGGGCTTTCACCTGTAGCAAAGTAACGTGCAATTGCATTTTCTAGAATAGCTATTTGGCAATCTAACATGGATACGTCTATTGCCTGTCCATTTCCATGTTTATTTTTGTCTATTAAGGACGCTAATATACCTATTGTTGTAAATAATCCTGCTGTTATATCTCCTATAGATGTCCCAACTCTTACAGGTTCTTGTCCTTCATGACCTGTAACACTCATTAGCCCTCCCATACCTTGAACTATCATGTCATAAGCTGGTTTAGTGGCCCAAGGACCTGTTTGCCCAAACCCACTACAGGAAGCATATATTAAATTTGGATATTTTTTTGAAAGAGATTTATATCCATAGCCTAACTTCTCCATGGTACCTGGCTTATAATTTTCCAGTAAAATATCAGCATTTTTAACAAGCTCTTCGAATATTAATTTATCTTTTTCAGACTTTAAGTCTAATTTAATGCTTTCTTTTTCTCTATTTAAAGATGCAAAATATGCAGATTGATTATTTACAAAAGGACTAAATTCTCTTGAGTCATCTCCAAGGGGAGGTTCTACTTTTATAATTCTTGCTCCTAAATCTGAAAGTATCATAGACGCATAAGGTCCAGCTAATACTCTTGTAAGATCTATTACAATAAGTCCTTTTAAAGGGCCGTTTTTATTTTTTGCATCCATTGATTAATTACCTAATTTAAAATTATTACTATAGTATTCAAATATAGTTTTATACCAAATAGTACTTTTTAATTATAGGTAATTATATTATATTTAAAGCTATGAGGTATTTTATTTTATTTTTATTTTTTATAAGTAGTAACGCATTTTCTGATAATTTAGATACAAGTTTATCTCTACCATGCTTAGGTTGTCATGGTAAAAGTACAAATTTAACAATACCAAGTTTATATGGCTTAGATGAAGACTATATTTATAATTCACTGATGGATTATA
>JAYGEJ010000043.1:0-8192 GCA_046582425.1 Alphaproteobacteria bacterium | reverse complement strand
AGATTTTCCTATATAATATATATAACTATTTTTATGAATATAAATTAATTGCGGATGTGGTGAAATTGGCAGACACGCTAGATTTAGGTTCTAGTGCCGTAAGGCGTGGGGGTTCAAGTCCCTCCATCCGCACCATAAGTTAAGGAAAAATTATGAAGGTAACTGAATTAAAAAGTGAAGGATTAAGTAAATCTTATAAGATAGTAATACCTTCTAAAACAATTAATAAAGCTATTGATGCAAGATTATTAGAGGTTGCTTCTACTGCTAAAATTGATGGCTTTAGGCCAGGTAAAGTTCCCATGACGATAGTTAAAAGTCGTTTTGGTACCCAGGTTTCAGGTGAAATAGTGGAAAAACAAGTTTCAGATAGCATGAGACAGCTATTCACTGATAAAAAAATTAAACCTGCTATGCAACCTAAAGTTGATTTTGAAGGAAAACCGCTTGATGGAACAGATATAAAATTTACTGTCAACCTTGAAGTAATGCCCGATATAACAATAGAAGATTTTTCAAAATTAAAGTTTGATAGATTAATAGCAGAAGTTGAAGATAAAGATATAAATAAGGCATTAGATGATATTGCTAACAATCAAAAATCATATGCTCCACTTAAGAAGAAGCGTAAATCTAAAATTGGTGATTCTGTTTTAATAGATTTTAAAGGATATATGGATGGAAAATTATTTGATGGTGGAACTGCTGAAAATCATAGATTAGAGCTTGGCTCTGGGCAAATGATTCCTGGTTTTGAAGACCAATTAGTTGGTTTAAACGTTAATGATAAAAAAACTGTAGAAGTTAGTTTTCCTGAAAATTATCAAAAAGCAGATCTTTCCGGTAAACCAGCAACTTTTGAGGTAATTATTAAAGATATATTGGAAGCTGAAAAGTCTAAGATAAATGACGAATTAGCTACTAGAATGGGTTTACCTGATTTGAAATCATTAAAAGAAGCAATTAAGAACCAGATAGAAATAAATTATAAAGCAACTGCAAGAAATAGAATTAAAAGAGACCTTCTAGATAGTTTATCAAAGCAATATAAATTTGATGTCCCTAAAACAATGCTAGAGAATGAAAATAAAGTTATTTGGGATAGGTTTGAACAAGATAGAAAGGCAGGAGTTATTGATGATATAGATAAAGGTAAAAAGGATTCAGTTCTTAAAAAAGAATATAGTGAAATTGCAGAAAGAAGAGTTAGGCTAGGTTTACTTATGGCAGAAATAGGTGATGTTAATAAAATTACTGTTACTGATGATGAAATTAAAAATGCTGTAATGCAAGAAGCTAGAAAATATCCTGGTGAAGAGAATAAAGTAATTGAATTTTACCAGAAAAATCCTGAAGCAGCTAATGCTGTTAGAGCTCCTTTATTTGAGGAAAAAGTAGTAGATCATATTATAACTAAGTGTACTATTAAGGATATAAAAGTATCATCAGAGAAATTATATGAGGATAATGTGAAAGAGGATGCAACAGCAAAGTCAAAAAGTAAAAAGCCTAGTAAAACTGGAGCTAAAAAAAACACAAAAACTAAGCCTAAAAAATAAATTATATTAGGAAAGGGTTAATATGAATATAGATAATAAAAATAGTATAAAAATGAGTTCTCTAATTCCTATGGTGGTAGAACAATCTGGAAGAGGTGAGAGAGCATATGATATCTTTTCAAGATTGTTAAAAGAAAGAATTATTTTTATAACTGGAACCGTTCATGATGATATGGCAACTGTAATAATTGCCCAATTATTATTTTTAGAAGCCGAAAATCCAGATAAATCAATTTCAATATATATAAACTCTCCAGGGGGAATAGTATCTTCTGGTTTAGCTATTTATGATACTATGCAATATATTAAACCATCAGTTTCCACAATGTGCGTTGGTCAAGCTGCATCTATGGGTTCTCTTTTATTAGCTGCTGGAGAGAAAGGGCAAAGATTTGCTTTGCCAAATTCTAGAGTAATGGTTCATCAACCATCAGGTGGATTTCAAGGACAAGCAACAGATATAGAAATACATGCTAAAGAAATTATAGACTTAAAAGGGCGACTAAATGCCATATATAGTAAGCACACTGGACAAACAGTAAAAAAGATAAGTGAAATGCTTGAAAGGGATAAATTTTTAAATCCTAATGAAGCAAAAGAATTAGGCTTAATTGATGAAATTGTTGAAAAAAGGTAATGATAAGTCTAATTTAATATAGTAAATTAATATTGTTTAGGAATGAAAATGGCTGATAACGAAAAAACTGAGAAAGAAAAATTGTATTGCTCTTTTTGTGGAAAAAGTCAGCATGAAGTAAAAAAACTAATTGCTGGTCCAAATGTATTTATTTGTGATGAATGTGTAGACTTATGCACAGATATTATAAAAGAAGAGAGTAAAACTTCATTACTTAAGTCCTCAAAAGAAGTTCCAAACCCATCTGAGATATTTGATTTTTTGGACACATATGTTATTGGACAGTCTTCAGCAAAAAAAGTTTTATCTGTAGCAGTTTATAATCACTATAAAAGGTTAAATCATAAACCAAGTTCAAATGACGTAGAATTAGCTAAATCAAATATTTTATTGATTGGTTCTACTGGAAGTGGAAAAACACTTTTAGCGCAAACTTTAGCTAGGTTTTTAGATGTTCCATTTACTATGGCTGATGCCACAAGTCTTACAGAGGCAGGTTATGTTGGAGAAGATGTAGAAAATATTATTTTAAAACTTCTGCAAGCTTCTGATTATAATGTTGAAAGAGCTCAAAGGGGTATAGTTTATATTGATGAAATTGATAAAATCAGCAGAAAATCTGATAATCCTTCAATTACTAGAGATGTAAGTGGAGAAGGAGTTCAGCAAGCTTTATTAAAAATTATGGAAGGAACAGTCGCTAGCGTACCGCCTCAGGGAGGAAGAAAACATCCACAACAGGATTTTTTGCAAGTTGATACTACAAATATACTTTTTATATGTGCAGGAGCTTTTGGTGGATTAGAAAAAATTATTTCTAAAAGAGGAACAGCTAGTTCAATTGGTTTTAGTGCAGATTTGCCTGTACTTGATAATAAAAGAAATGAAGAACTTTTATTAAACCTAGAACCTCAAGATTTATTACAGTATGGATTAATTCCAGAGTTTATTGGTCGTCTGCCTATAATAGCTACTTTAAAAGATTTAGATAAGTTAGCTTTAATAAATATTTTAACAAAACCAAAAAATGCTCTTATTAAGCAATATGAAAAAATGTTTGATATGGAGAATGTTCAGTTAACTTTTACTGAGGATGCCTTGGATGCTATTGCAGATAGAGCTCTAATTAGAGAGACAGGTGCAAGAGGTCTAAGATCTATATTAGAAAATACTCTTGTGGATATAATGTTTGATCTGCCAAAGTTAAATAATGTAGAAGAAGTAGTCATTAATAAAGAAGTAATAATTGATAATAAAGCTCCATTAGTAGTTTATTCAAAAAGTGACCAAAAAATTAAATCTTCTTTAAGATAACTTTTTATTTTATACTTGAAATTTTCATATTAATACCCAACATTAGTATATATTTAATTAATCAATTTTGGAGTGTTACTAATGTCTGAAGAAAATAATTCAAATATTTTACCTCTTATTCCTTTAAGAGATATTGTAGTTTTTCCGAGTATGATAGCTCCTTTATTTGTTGGAAGAGATAAGTCTGTTAAAGCACTAGAGAATGCTATGAATGTTAATAAGAAGGTAATTTTAGTTACACAAAGAGACTCCATACTTGATGATCCAGAATATAAAGATGTTTATGATGTGGGAACATTAGGTAAGATTTTACAACTTTTAAGACTACCTGATGGTACAGTTAAGGTTTTGATAGAAGGAGGAAAAAGAGTTAAAGTTAAAAATTTTTTTGGGAATGAAGCTTATTTGCAAGGTAGCTTTGAAGTAATTACAGAAAATATCAAAATTGATAGTTTAGAAGAAAAAGCTTTATTAAGAACTGCATCAGAAAAATTTGAAGAATACACAAAATTAAATAAAAAAATTACCACCGATATAGTAAATACTATTTCTGAGATTAAAGAAATATCAAAGATGGCTGATTCTATTGCCTCTAATTTAAATATTTCTTTATCAGAAAAGCAGGATTTATTAGAACAATTAACAGCATCAATAAGAATGGAAAAAGTATTAGAATTTATTGAAAATGATTTATCTGTTATTAAAGTAGAGAAGAAAATAAGATCTAGAGTTAAGCGTTCTATGGAAAAAACACAGAAAGAATATTATTTAAATGAACAAATGAAAGCAATTCAAAAAGAATTATCAGAAGAAGATGATAGTAAAGATGAAATTTCTGAATTTGAAGAAAAAATTAATAAGTTGAAATTAACAAAAGAAGCTAAATTAAAGGCTAAATCTGAGCTAAAGAAACTTAAAGGAATGGGCCCTACATCAGCTGAGTCTTCAGTTGTAAGAAATTATTTAGATTGGCTTATTTCTATTCCATGGAAAAAGTATACGAGAGTTAAATATGATTTAAATGAGGCTGAAAATATATTAAATGAAGATCATTTTGGATTAGATAAAGTTAAAGATAGAATAGTAGAATATTTAGCTGTTCAAAGTCGAACTAGAAAACTTAAAGGGCCAATAATTTGCCTTGTGGGTGCACCTGGAGTTGGAAAAACCTCATTAGGTAAATCTCTTGCGAGGGCAACAGGAAGAAAATTTGTCAGAATTTCGCTAGGTGGAGTTAGGGATGAATCAGAAATAAGAGGGCACAGAAGAACTTATATAGGATCTATGCCTGGAAAAATTATACAAAGTTTAAAAAAGGGAAAATCTTCTAATCCTTTATTTTTACTTGATGAAATTGATAAAATAGGATCAGATTGGAGAGGAGATCCTGCTTCTGCCCTTTTAGAGGTGCTTGATCCTGAACAAAATAGTACTTTTAATGACCATTATTTAGATGTGGATTATGATTTATCTGATGTAATGTTTGTTACTACAGCTAATTCACTTAATATGCCAAGACCACTTTTAGATAGAATGGAGATCATAAACTTATCTGGCTATTTAGAAAATGAGAAAATAGAAATAGCGAAAAGACATTTAATTTCAAAACAATTAGATAGAAATGGCTTACAAAAAGATGAATGGTCTATCACAGATGAAGCTCTAGGTGATTTAATTAAATATTATACTCGAGAAGCAGGCGTAAGAGGGCTAGAGAGAGAACTTGCTTCTTTATGTAGAAAAGCTATCAAAAAAATAGTTAAAGGCTTAGCAAAAACTGTAGAAATTACTGCTGATAATTTAGAAGAATATGTTGGTATTAGAAAATTTAGACATGGCCTAGCTGATAAAGAAAATTTATTAGGAATCACTACAGGATTAGCTTATACAGATTTTGGAGGTGATTTATTATCTATTGAAGCCGTAACTATGACTGGTAAAGGTAGACAACAAATTACAGGCCAGCTAGGAGATGTCATGAAAGAATCTGTCCAAGCTGCTACTAGTTATGTTAGGTCTAGAGCAGTTGAGTTTGGAATTGAGCCCCCATTATTCGAAAGAAAAGATATTCATGTTCATGTTCCTGAAGGGGCTACACCAAAAGATGGGCCTTCTGCAGGAGCTGCCATTGCAATATCCATGATATCAGTTCTTACTGGTATACCAGTAAGGTGCGACGTAGCTATGACAGGGGAAATATCTTTAAGAGGAAGAATAATGCCTATAGGCGGACTTAAGGAAAAACTTTTAGCTGCATCAAGAGGAGGTATAAAAAAAGTACTAATTCCAGTTGATAATAAAAAAGATTTAAAGGATGTAGCTGAGGAGATAAAAAGTAGTATTGATATAGTTTTAGTAACGCATTTAGATGATGTTATAGAGCATGCCTTAGAATATAAACCTTCTCCAATAAAATGGGACGAAGCAGAGTTTTTAAAAAATACACAAAATAATGGTAGTACTAGTCATGAGAACATTGTAAAACATTAATATATTTACTTTGACTTTTATTAATAATATCTATTAAATAATGGAAACACTTATATAACCAATATCAGAAGGGGGCTTTATGAATAAGAACGAATTAATTGGTGCAGTAGCATCTTCAGCAGGAATTTCAAAAACACAAGCTTCAGATGCAGTTGAAGCTGTATTTGGATCAATAAGCGGAGAATTATCATCTGGCGGTGAAGTGCGTTTGGTAGGCTTTGGAACATTTATGGTTGCAAATAGAAAAGCTACTACTGGTAGAAATCCTAGAACAGGAGAAGCTATTCAAATAGCTGCTTCGAAACAACCAAAATTCCGTCCAGGAAAAAGTTTAAAAGAATCAGTTAACAAATAAGAAAGTCTCTTATCAAGATTGCCGACTTTTAATTTAGGGTCGGCAATTTTATGTTATAGCAATATAAAGGGCGATTAGCTCAGCTGGGAGAGCGACTCGTTTACACCGAGTAGGTCGGCGGTTCGATCCCGTCATCGCCCACCATATTTTTTTTATTAATAAGGTTGTATATAAGTGAACGAATATATATACAGTATGTATATCTAGGGGATGTAGCTCAGTTTGGTTAGAGCGCCGGCCTGTCACGCCGGAGGCCGCGGGTTCGAGTCCCGTCATTCCCGCCATATAAACAAGTGGCATAAAGTTTATGGATAAATTAATATTTATTTACTTTTTAAGTAATTGTTTTACTTCAAATACGTCACGCGTTCTTATTACTTTTCCAAGCCAATGTCTGTCAAATTCTTTAATAAACTCTTTCATTAGTTCAGAATTCAGTAATTTATGTGCAGATTCTAAATCTCCAAATTCATAGAAAGCTAAATGTATACCATCTTCAACATCACTCCAAGCACGCCAGGCTCCAATTGACTCTTTAAACTCTTTTAATGCGCTAGGTAAATGCTCATTTTGATACCAATTATCAAATCCTTCTCTACTATTTTCCTCTACTTCAGCTCTCACTAATAAATATGCTGACATCTATTATTCTCCTAAAATTAAAAAAATAATAATAAATTTATAAAACGCTATATGTCAATATACATAAATAATAAGATATTAACTTTTTATTAATTCATAAGCTTTTGTAATAGCATTTTGCATATTTTTTTCATTTGCTGTTCCTTTACCAGCAATATCAAAAGCTGTCCCATGATCAACGGAAGTTCTAATTAATGGAAGACCTACAGTTATATTTATACCATCATCAATTCCCATTACTTTAACTGGGGCATGTCCTTGATCATGATACATAGCTACTATTAAATCAAATCTATCAAGACTGGCTTGATAGAATAAACTATCTGCAGGAAGAGGGCCTTTTACATTCCAATTTAATCCTGAGGCCTTATTGATAGCTGGAATAATTTTATTTTCTTCTTCACCATGTCCAAATATACCGTCTTCTCCAGCATGAGGATTAATTGCACAAACTCCAATTCTTGGCTCTTTATTTATTAATTTTTTAATTAAATTTCTACCTCTTTTTATAGTTCTAAAGACTAAATTTGAGTCTATTTTTTCTATAGCATCAATTAATCCAATATGAGTTGTTACATGAATGACATTCATTTTTGGTGTAGAAAGCATCAATGATACTTCTTCAGTTTTAGTTAAGTATGCTAGTAGTTCAGTATGGCCGGGAAAATTATATCCTGCCATTTGAAGAGCTTTTTTACTTATAGGAGCTGTGCATATGGCATTAATCTTATTTTTTAATGCTAAATCTACTGCTTTACAAATATACAGATAAGATGCTTCACCATAAATATTTGAATTTTTTCCATATTCTATATTATCTATTTTATTTCCCACATTTAAACAGTTTATTATTGGTTTATTGCAACTTTTAATATTATCCAAAGATGAACAAATATTTATATCAATCTTTAAATTATTCTTTTCTGCTTCATTTTTTAAACAATCAGAATCACCAATAACTAAGATTGAACAATCCTTATAAGTTTTATTTTTTATTAAGGACTTGACTATAATTTCAGGGCCAATTCCAGCTGGGTCGCCCATAGTAATGCCTATTATTGGTAATGACATAATTTTTCCAATTAAAACGCTAATTTATTATTTTATTTCTAACAAAAAGCCATTTAGATGTATATAATATACTATTCATAACTAGTATTAGTTTACATTTATTAAAGTATTATTTATAAATATA
>JAYGEJ010000019.1:0-9075 GCA_046582425.1 Alphaproteobacteria bacterium | reverse complement strand
AAAAATGAAATGATATTTACTAATGCCCCAGGATATTTTGCAAGTTCTAGTAATTTAGATAATGTAAAGAGCATAGATAATAGTATTTTAAAAGAGCTAAATATAGGCTGGAATAATTTAATTATTAGCACAAATAATTTTAAAAATGATAAGGAGGTAGAGCCTTATAAAAAAATATTAAAAAGCTATTACCAAAATAGAGGCCTTTATCAAATTGCTAGCAATATAGATATTTTGGGGGAATCTTTATTTAGAGCGGAATTTGTGCTGCCTGCTATTACGCCTACGGGTATATATAATGTAAAATCTTTTTTATTAAGTCATAATGGAAAATTAATTTCTTCTTGGGCTAATAGTGTTAAAGTATCAAAAGAAGGTCTTGCAGAAGGTTTATCGGACTATTCTATCGAGCATCCTTTTTTATATGGATT
Organism: Alphaproteobacteria bacterium; assembly: GCA_046582425.1. Taxonomy (GTDB): domain Bacteria; phylum Pseudomonadota; class Alphaproteobacteria; order TMED109; family TMED109; genus TMED109. Next base: position 8,644 of record JAYGEJ010000019.1, on the reverse strand, counting down.
ATTAGCAGCCTTAGGAGCTATACTCGCTGGATATATAGGTAGCGAAGTATTTAGAAGAATATGAAAGGTAATATTTATTAATGCATATTCCAGGAGAAGTAAAATTTTTAGTTTGTGTTGATTCATCCGATGAATGTAAAGCAGCTTTAAGGTTTGCTTGTATGAGGGCAAAAAACTCTAAGGGTGAAGTAGCTATACTATATGTTATAGAGCCGAATGATATGCAACATTTTGCTGGAGTAGAAAAAGTTATGGAAAGAGAGGCAGAAGAAGAGGCTAATAGAGTATTAGCTGATTTAAAAAAGGAAACATTTAATGAATTTTCTATAGAAATTGAAACGATAATATCATATGGAGTTAAATATAATAAAATAGTAGATTTGATTAATGAAGATAAAACGATTAGTATTCTTGTGCTAGGAGCTGCTCCAGAAGGAAAAGGTACAAATGATTTAATTAATAAATTTTCTACGGAACTAACAAGTAGTATTCATATACCTTTAACTATTGTTCCAGGAAATTTAAGTAAAATTGAAATAGAAAAGATAACATAGAAAAGAGGAAAAAAATGTTTATTCAAACAGAACTAACACCAAACCCTAAAACTGTTAAATTTATTCCAGGAAAAGAAGTGTCTCCTGCAAAGAGTATCAACTTTTCAAGTGTAAATGATGCTGCTAATTCACCGCTGGCAAAAAAATTATTTTTAATTGATGGTGTTGATGGTATTTTTTTAGGTTCTGATTTTATTTCTATTACAAAATCAGAAAATATTGATTGGCAAGAATTAAAACCTCTAATACTCAGCCAAGTAATGCAACATTATATGTCAGGTGATCCAATTATTGAAGATGTTAAAGAAGAACTCCCAATTGAATTAAGTGAAGAAGATAAAGAAATTGCAACTCAAATTGAAGATTTATTAGAAACAAGAGTAAGACCTTCTGTTGCAAGTCATGGAGGAGATATAGTTTTTCATAATTATTCAGAAGGAATTGTGGAACTTGAAATGAGAGGAGCATGTTCTGGCTGTCCGTCATCTATGGCTACACTTAAGATGGGCGTTGAGAATATGCTAAAACATTACATACCAGAGATTATGGAGGTAAGAGAAGTATAGTAATTTTATTGCTTACTAACCCAATATAGAGATCCGTGCCAAAGCAATCTATTATTAGCATTTCTAGAAACACAATTTATTCTTGCTTTTGAACCTGAGAATAATTTAGTTCTTACTTCAACCCTATTCTTATTTATTAGTGTTACATCGGCTTTATTTTTATTATTAGTATAGCATTCAGGAATATGTTTTTGATTTATCAGTGTAAAGCCATAAAGAGGAGGATTATTTATAATAGTATTTCCTTGAGGAAGGATATCAGTAATTTCTAAAGGCAAAGTATCTAAAACCGTTTTTAATCTTTCGACACCTGAAAATTTACCAGCTACATTAAATCTTGGAAGTTTATATTTTTCCATATTTTTGCTTATAGGACCTGAATTATCTGTAAAAGCTATTTTTATATTATTATTATTTAGTATTTTAATTACTTTTTTGGACCAGATACCCTCTTTGTATAAATAGGAGTCAGGGTCAATATTTAATCTATTTCTATATAGATTTATATCGTTAATTATATTATTAGGTGAGCTCCTAATTCCAATCTCTACACCATTATTTTTTAATTGATTTATATCATCCCATGACATGTAGGTTTTGTTTCTATTAATTACATTAGGGTCTATAAATAACGTAAATCTTAGAGATGCTTCAGAAAATATAGGCCATATAGAGTTTATAATTTGTTTGTTATTGCTTGAAATAATTATAGCAACTGAGTAGTCAGGCAAAGATTCTGAATTATTTAATAAATTTGCAATATTATTAGTAGAAAAAATGAAGTATTTTTTTTTAGTTAATATATTTATGTGACTATTTATAGTTTTAATATTAAAATCTTTATTATTAAAACTTTCATAAGATATAACTACAATATTTGCCAAGCTGATTTTTGAATATAAATTACTAATAAAAAATAAGGTAAAAAATAAAGTAATCTTAAAAAATAAACTAATCATAATTATCTTTTCTTTTGATCACGCCTATTTTACATTCTTCTTTTGGTATTAAAGGCCAATTTTTACTGTTATGTAGCTGATAATGCCACCATTCATTCTCATAATAATCCCATCCAGCAGCTGTCATAATACCTAAAAGAATTACCCTGTTTTTTTGTGCTATTTTACTTATATTTTTATATCCATGATGAGATTCTTGGAATAAATAATCAAATTTTGTTCCCATATCTAACTTTTTATTATTTCTTACTAAAGTTAAATCAATAGCAATACCCCTAGAGTGAGGGGATCCAATATGCGGTGGTGTTATAAAGTTTTTATCTGGACAAAAATCCCATAAAATATTTTGTGCTTCAATTGGCCTATAAGCATCAAAAATTTTAAATTTATATCCTATGCTTTGAGCTATAGAAATGGCTGCTAGTAGTTTAGGTAAAGCATCTCTATGAATAAAGCATTTATTTTGTAAATATATTTTTTTTCCTGTAAAATTATTTATTTTTGCATATGCTAAATCTATATATACGTTATGCTGTTTTTCTGTTATTTCGACTAAATTCATATTTTTCCTATAAAAAAAGATTAAAAAGTTTAAAAAGATTATAGTAAATAACATATAGACCTTAGTTTGTTTAGTAAATAAATGAGGAAGTATAGTTGAAATTTATAGCTCTAGATCTCTCATTAAACCATTTAATAATGATTTATGGAGATCCTAATAATCTATTCCATAAAAAATTTATTCCGTTATCTAAAGATCGTGCCGGAACATTATTTACTAATTTAGAGGAAATGATTAGTGAATTAAAAATAGATTTAGACTCTATAGATGTGCTTTTTTCAACAGTAGGGCCGGGTAATTTTAATGGAATTAGAATATCTTTATCTTTAATTAAAGGTATAGCAATCTCTAATAATACAAAGATAGCGGGCTTATCATCTTTAGAATTAATGAGCAGGAGTTTTGTTAACAGGAACCAGCAAAATATTTGTACTATTATAAAAGCTTCTCCTGGTTTTTATTATTTAGAAATTTTTGATGAGTTTTATAGCTCCGTTCAAGAAGCTAAACTTATAAATATAAATGAAAAAATTAAATTTCCTTTTTTAGATGATAAAATTATTATTGTAGGAAATGAAGCTAAAAATGTAGCAAAAGCTATAAAATTTAGGGGTAATTCTTTAAACTTATCTGGATCAACCCCAGAAAGCTTATATTTATTAGTAAAAGATTCAATAATAAAAAATAATTATATAGATGCAAATCCAAAGTACCTTAGAGAAGTGAATGCAGTTAAGCCTTCTTTGTGGAAGAGGAAACCAACAGTAAATTAATGATATATAAAATAAATCTTTTAAGAGAGAACAATAAGGATATTTTGAAAAAATTATTGGATATTCACCATAATGCTTTTAAAAAATTCTGTTTTAGAACCTGGAACTATAGAGATTTTTTGGACCTTTTTAAAAATGGTTTATATATTTTTTATTATATATCAAATAATAAAATTTTTGGCTTTATTATAGTAAAATATTCTTCAGATTTTAATGAAATAATAACCATTGCAGTAGATAATATTTATCAAGATAGAAATATAGGTAAATCTCTGTTAATGCATGCTGTTAATTTTCCTAAATTATCCGGAGATTTATATTTAGAAGTAGCAGTAAATAATTATAAAGCATTACATTTTTATCAAAAATATGGTTTTAAGAATGTTTCTGAGAGAAAAAAATATTATTTAATTCGTAGCGGAAAAAATAAAGGAGAAAGATTAGATGCTTTAGTTATGAAGTTAGTAAACTAAGAAACTATTTTTCTACAATTATATAAAAATTACTTTTTTCTAATTCACTAATTTCAATAATTTTATATTTTAGCTCTTCTAAAGATCTGGGCACATTAGTTTTAGCCTCTAAACTGTCATATATTATTTTTATCCTATCTCCAGAAGAAATTTTTTCTAAGGCTAACCTAGTTTTAACAAAAGTCATGGGGCAAACTTCGCCTTTAAAACTTATAGTTCTAATTAATTTTTTATTCATATTGCTCCTTATATAATATTTTTTTATACTTTATATAAAAAAAATGATAAATATAAGGTATTATATTTTTTATTTTTATTAATTTAATAGGATAACTGAATGGCAAAGTCAGCAATAGAGATAATGTGCTCTTCTAAGGGAATCAAATTAACTCACCAAAGAAAAGTGATTGCTAAAGTTTTATCTAAATCTGAAGATCATCCTGATGCCAATTTAGTGTTTAAAAGGTCTTCAAAAGTAGATTCAAATATTAGTATGGCAACAGTATATAGAACCATGAAATTATTTGAAGATACTAACATTGTAGTAGTTAGAGACTTTGGCGATGGTAGGTCACGTTATGAAATTTATAGTAATGATCATCATGATCATTTAATTGATACTGATTCGGGTGATGTTATAGAATTTGTTAATGATCAGATTGAAGAATTACAACACAAAGTTGCAAAAGAGTTAGGTTATGAATTAACAGGACATCGACTCGAGTTATATGGAAAAAAAATTTAAAAACCATTTAATATAATTTATTATTTTAAGATGTAAGGATGTGTATATGGCAGCTGCAGAAGATTATTTCAAAAATATTGAACCTGTTCATTCCGGAAATCTTGAAGTGCGTTTAGCAGAGAACAATGCTGAAATTGATGCCGCACAAGCGTTGAGATACAAAGTATTTTATGATGAAATGTCTGCTCTACCTAATAAAGATATGCTGGCGGCTAAACGTGACTTCGATCGCTTTGATAAGTATTGGGACCATTTACTAGTAATTGATAACTCTAAAAATACAATTATAGATCAGGTGGTTGGTACTTATCGTTTAAATAGAAAAAGTGAGGCTAATAAAAACCAAGGTTTTTATTCTTCAGAGGAATATAATATTGACACTTTACTAAATTATCCAGGTGAAACATTAGAATTAGGCCGTTCTTGTGTTGATAAAAAATATAGGAATGGCCAAACTATGCAACTCTTATGGAGAGGTATAGCTAATTATGTATTTTATTACGATATCAAAGTAATGTTTGGTTGTGCCAGTTTTCCAGAAATATCAAAAGAATTAATAAAGGAGCCCTTATCTTATTTATATCATTATCATTTAGCACCAAAGGAATTTAGACCTATTGCTCTTCCTCACCGATATATTAATATGAATCTAATGCCAAAAGACGAAATAAATATTAAGGAAGCTAGACGTTTAGTACCACCTTTGGTTAAGGGTTATTTAAGGCTGGGAGCTTTTATTGGTGAAGGAGCTGTTTTAGACAAGCAATTCGGAACAACAGATATATTTATAGTTCTAAAAACAGATCAGGTTACTAAAAGATATAGATCTCATTATGAATTAGATAAATCGGAAATATCCATATTGTGAAAATATTTAATATTTTACACAATATTGCAATAATAGTTAAAAGTATTATTAAGTTAATATTTATAATTATTAACCTCTTTATTTTATTTATACCTTTTATAATATGCAGGTTGTTAAATATTGGTTTATATAAAAGTATTCCAAGATATTTTCATTTAATTTTTTTAAAAATTTTAAATCTTAAAATAAAACTAGTAGGAAAAATATATACTAACAAACCTGGATTAATAGTTTCTAATCATGCTTCTTGGATAGATATTTCTATTTTATCATCATTAACTAATATAAGTTTTATCGCTAAATCAGAAGTCGCTAAGTGGCCTTTGTTTGGTTTTTTAGCAAAGATGCAAGATACCTTATTTATAGAGAGAAAACCTATAAAAGCTAAAGAACAAATGAATACAATAAGGAATATTTTACTAAAAGGCAAAAGGCTTGTTCTATTTCCTGAAGGTACATCATCAGATGGAAACAGAGTATTAAAATTTAAATCCTCTTTATTTTCAGTAGCAGAAAATAATACTAATTTACCAGATAGTTATGTTATTCAAGCAGTTACAATTTGTTATAAAAGTATAAATGGATTACCTATGTCGAGAAGTGAAAGACCTCATATTTCTTGGTGGGGAGATATGAGTTTATTACACCATTTATGGAATATTTTATCTTTTAGTTCTGTTGAAATTATAGTTATAGCTCATGAGCCTATACAACATTCTTTTGATAGAAAGGTTTTATCTGCAATAGCTTGGAAACAAGTTTCTCATGGTCTAGGGCTAGCTATGTCTGGAAGAGCAAAATCTTTAAAGTACAATGAAAGAGTATTTGATATTGTCTAATGATATTGTTAAAATTATGCTTACTCTTTACTAAGGCTAATTAATATATTATGAAAAAAATTTTTATTAAATCGTACGGTTGTCAAATGAATGTTTATGATTCAGAAAGGATGTATGAATTAATGAAACCTCATGGGTATAAAATTTCTCAAAATTATGAAGAGTCAGATTTAATCATATTAAATACATGCCACATAAGGGAGAAAGCAGCTGAAAAAATATATTCAGAATTAGGAAGAATTGCTCCTTTTAAAAAAAACTCAAATAAAAAAGGAAAGCAATTAAATATAGTAGTGGCAGGCTGTGTAGCTCAGGCAGAAGGAAAAGAAATCATTAGAAGGCAGCCTATTGTAGATATTGTTGTAGGCCCCCAAACTTATCACCGTTTACCAGAAATATTAAATAGACTTTCTAATAGGCAGAGAAAGATAGTAGACACTGAGTTTCCAATTGAGAATAAATTTGATGAGCTTAAAAAAATAAGAATAAATAAAAATGCTGTGGCATTTTTAAGTATTCAGGAAGGATGTGATAAGTTTTGTAGTTTTTGTGTAGTACCCTATACAAGAGGAGCAGAATACTCCAGGCCAGTATTAGATATTATTTATGAAGCTAAAAATTTAATTCGTCAAGGAGCAAAAGAAATATGTCTATTAGGACAAAATGTAAATGCTTACCATGGTTTATATAAAAATAGAAGTATGACTTTAAGTGAGCTTATTATGGAGATTGCAAATTTATCCGGCGTCAAGAGAATTCGATATATGACCTCTCATCCTGCAGATATGAGTGAAGATTTAATAGTTACTCATGGTAAAGTAGAGATTTTGATGCCATATTTGCATCTCCCTGTGCAGTCTGGAGATAATAATGTTTTAGAATTTATGAATAGAAAATATACTGCAGAGAGTTATATAAAAATTATAAACAAATTAAGAAATGTTAGAGAAGATATGGCTTTTTCTTCAGATTTTATTGTAGGTTTTCCTGGGGAAACAAAAGATGCATTTAATAATACTTTAAATTTAGTAAAAGAAGTAAATTATTGTCAGGCTTATTCTTTTAAATATTCAAGAAGACCTGGTACGCCAGGTTCTTTATTAAAAGGACAAGTTGCTGAAAACATTAAAGAGGAAAGACTTTCTGAGCTGCAGAGTATTTTAAATGAACAACAATTTAATTTTAATAGAAGATTTATAGGCAAAAGCTTTGATGTTTTATTAGAAAGAGTTGGAAAGAAAGATAATCAATTAGTAGGAAAAAGTCCATATATGCAAGCCATACATGTAATCACAAAAAACTATAAAATAGGCGATATAGTAAATATAAATATTTTAAGCGCAGATAAAAACAGTTTAGAAGGAAAGTGTATTTAATTGATGCAGGGAATTAATAATTAATGAACTCTAAGGAGAGTAATAACAATAATGTAACTATCTCTTTCTACAAAGAAGAGCTCATTCCAGATTTATTTGGTCTTTATGACAAAAATTTACATAGGATTGAATCTTTATTAAATGTTAATCTACAGGGAAGAGGAAAAAATATATTTATATCTGGACAAGATGTTTTTTTAGCAAAAGATGTTTTAAATGATTTATATGAGCAACTTAAGAAAGGTTTTGACATTGGTTTTGAGGAAGTAGATGCTAGTATCAGAATGAATAGTGAAAAAAACAACGGTTCAAAAATATTAGATAACGAACTATCTCTAATTAGAACTATCAAAAAGACTGTAAGAGCAAGAACACACTCACAAAATGAATATATTAAAGCTTTAAATAATTCTGAATTAACTTTTGGTGTAGGTCCAGCTGGAACAGGTAAAACTTTTATACCTGTAGCGCATGCTGTAGAATTACTAGAAAAAGATGAAGTAAAAAAAATAATTTTATCGCGACCTGCAGTTGAAGCAGGAGAAAAATTAGGTTTTTTACCTGGAGATTTAAAAGATAAAGTAGACCCTTATTTGAGGCCACTTTATGATGCATTAGAAGATGTTTTATCTTTTAAAAAATTAGAAAAATATATGGAGATAGGTGTTATTGAAATTGCTCCTTTAGCTTTTATGAGGGGAAGAACTTCATCTAATGCATATATTATATTAGATGAAGCTCAGAATACTAATAAAATGCAAATGAAAATGTTTTTAACAAGACTAGGCTTCAATTCGAGAATGGTTGTTACTGGAGACTTAACTCAAATTGATCTAGCTAACAATGTTAGTTCAGGTTTATCTGAGGCTTTAAAAGTAACTAATATTATTAAAGATAATGTTTCTCAAATACATTTTAATGAAAAAGAT
>JAYGEJ010000001.1:0-3579 GCA_046582425.1 Alphaproteobacteria bacterium | reverse complement strand
TACTAAATTAAGCTTCTGAGCACTACAACGTACTGACCTATCTAAAGCCATAGCACAGTTTTCTCCTATATTTCTTTTTTTGCTAGATTTACCCATACCTAACCCTTTTTAACTTTCTTATCTGCTGTGTGTCCATAGTATGTTCTTGTTGGAGCATATTCTCCTAACTTTTGACCTACCATTTCTTCTGTAATAAATACCGGTATAAATTTTTTACCATTATGCACGGCTAGGTTTAATCCTACAAATTGCGGAAGTATAGTAGAACGTCTAGACCAAGTTTTAATTGCAGTACGGGAACCAGTCTTAGTTGTCTCTTGAATTTTTTTTAATAAATGACCATCTACAAATGGTCCTTTCCATATTGATCTAGACACTACTCATTAACCCCCTACTTATATCTTTTCTTTAAAATTAGATTATCTGTTCTTTTATTAGTTCTAGTTCTTTTTCCTTTAGTAGACACTCCCCAAGGAGTAACTGGATGTCTACCTCCTGAAGTTCTTCCTTCACCGCCACCGTGCGGATGATCTACAGGATTCATAACTACACCTCTTACATTTGGCCTTCTTCCTAGCCACCTTGATCTTCCAGCTTTTCCTAAATTAATATTTTGATGGTCAGGGTTTGACACAGAGCCAACTGCCGCCCTACATTCACCTCTAACTAATCTTTGTTCACCTGATTGTAACTTTATTATTGCATAACCCCTATCTTTACCAACTAATTGGGCATAAGCACCAGCAGACCTTGCAATTTGTCCGCCCTTTCCAATTTTTAACTCTATATTATGTATAATAGTTCCCATTGGCATATTCTTTAGCGGCATTACATTACCTGGTTTTATATCCACTTTTTCACCGCTTATAACTTTATCACCTAAACCTAATTTTTGAGGAGCTATAATATAAGTTAACCTATCATCGCTATATTTTACTAATGCAATAAATGAAGACCTATTAGGATCATATTCAATTCTTTCTACTACCGCTTCTATATCATCATGCGTTCTCTTAAAATCTATGATTCTATATCTTCTCTTATGACCACCACCCCTTTGCCATGCTGTAATCCGTCCAGTATTATTTCTTCCTCCAGATTTACTTTGCCCATGAGTAAGAGATTTCAAAGGTCCGCCTGTATATAAATCTGATCTATCAATTGTAACAAGCTGTCTTCTTGAAGGGGAAGTAGGTTTATATTGTTTTAATGCCATATTTATACTCCACTAGAAAGGTCAATGGTTTGACCTTCTGCTAAAGTTACCATAGCTTTTCTTATAGCTGCTCTTTTACCCTTAATTCCCTTAAATACTTTATTCTTTCCTTTTATATTAACTGTATTTACACCAACTACCTTCACTCCAAACAATGCCTCTACAGCTATTTTAATTTCTGGTTTTGTGGCATTAGGTGCAACCTTAAAGACTACTTGGTTGTTTTCTAATATTCTTGTAGCTTTCTCAGTAATTATAGGAGAAACAATTACGTCAAAATCTTTTGGTTTTGCAACTGCCATTATTTTTTCTCCTTAACTATTTTAGTTTTTACTTTACTGACAGTTAACCTATTAACTAGAGCTTCAACTGAAGTTTTGCATAATACTAAAGTTTCTCTCTTAAGTATATCGTAAACATTAGCACCTTGTATTGGCAAAACATCATGCATGGGAATATTTCTAAGAGCTTTGGTAAAATTTTGATCTATTTCTTCTCCCGCAACAAATAAAGCAGATTTACCTAATGGCAGCTTATTAAGCGATTCTCTAAGAAGTTTTGTTTTCATTGAAGAAAACGATATATCATTTAATACTAATAAATTACCATCTTTCAATTTTGATGACAAAGCGGATCGCATAGCCATATTTCTAACTTTTCTGGGTAATTTATGTTCATGACTTCTTACCCTTGGACCATGAGCTACTCCACCGCCTCTATACTGCGAAACTTTTCTATCTCCATGACGCGCTCCTCCAGAGCCTTTTTGTCTTACAATTTTTGCTCTAGAACCAGTTACCTCGCTTCTTTCTTGCGTTTTTCTATTCCCTGATCTTCTCTTAGCTAATTGCCATGTAACCATTCTATGCAAAATATCAGATCTTATATCTGCTTCAAATACTTCTTTATTTAACTCTAAAATAGAGGATTTTTTATTATCAATAGTTAAAACATCTAGTTTCATTTTTAATCCTCTTTTTTCTTATTATCTTTAGCATTTGATAAATCTTCTATAGTTGCTTTCTCTTCTGACGTATTTTCTGCTTTAGCTGTTACTTCTTTTATATCTTTTTCAGATGTTATTTCTTCGACTGGAGCTTCCGCTTTAGTTGTTTCTTCTTTTACATCTTTTTTATCTACAATTTCATCTACTTTTGAATTATTATCATCAATTTTTGTATTATTATCTCCTTTTATACCTGCCGGGTACGGTGCCTCTGAAGGTAATGCTTTTTTTACTGCATCTTTAAGACTAATCCATGAACCCTTTGACCCTGGCAATCCTCCTTTTATAAAAATTAAACCTCTTTCTTCATCTGCAGCTACCACCTGTAAATTTTGGATTGTTCTTTGTCTATTTCCCATTTGGCCTGCCATTTTTTTACCTTTAAATACTCTTCCTGGATCCTGACTATTACCCGTAGAGCCATGACTTCTGTGAGAAATAGATACTCCATGAGAAGCTCTAAGACCTCCAAAATTATGTCTCTTCATTGCTCCCGCAAAACCTTTACCTATAGTTATACCAGTTGCATCTACATACTGCCCTACTACAAAATGATTTGCTCCCAATTCAGAACCAATCGGAACCATATTTGCTTCACTAACTCTAAACTCCATTTGTTTTTGCTTAGGAGTTACTTTTACTTTTGCAAAAGCTTCTCTTTGAGATTTATTTGTATTTTTAGGCTTAGCCTCACCAGTTGCTAATGTTATAGAATTATAACCATTCTTTTCCATTGATTGGTTAGCAATTACCTGACAATCTTTAAGGCTTAAAACAGTAACAGGCACATGAGTTCCATCCTCTAAATACAATCTCGTCATACCTACTTTTTTTACAATTAATCCCGATCGCATAATTTATAATCCTTAAAAATCCTATAATTTAATTTCTACATCAACACCAGCAGCAAGGTCTAACTTCATCAAAGCATCAACTGTTTGCGGAGTAGGGTCAACTATATCTAATAATCTTTTATGTGTTCTTATTTCAAACTGTTCTCTAGATTTCTTATCTACATGGGGAGAACGGTTAACTGTATATCTTTCAAATTTAGTAGGTAAAGGAATTGGGCCACGAACACTAGCTCCTGTCCTTCTAGCAGTATTTACAATTTCTACTGTAGAAACGTCTAAAACTCTATGATCAAAAGCTTTTAACCTTATTCTTATATTTTGATGTTCCAATGCCATTTACTAATTAATCCTTTTTTTATATATTATTCAATAATCTTAGATACAACCCCTGCACCTACTGTTCTTCCACCTTCTCTTATTGCAAATCTTAATCCTTCTTCCATTGCAATTGGAGCACCTAAGTTTACTTCAAATTGTATATTATCTCCAGGCATCACCATCTC
>JAYGEJ010000055.1:0-10200 GCA_046582425.1 Alphaproteobacteria bacterium | reverse complement strand
AGATTAACTGACCCTGAAATATTAGAATTAAGATATCCAATAAAAATTAATAACTTCTCAATTAGAAAAAATAGTGGGGGTAAAGGAAAGTTTAAAGGTGGAAATGGAGTAATTAGAGAAATTGAATTTGAAAAAAGTCTTACTGCTGTAATTCTATCTAATAGACGAAAAGTTTCGCCACCTGGAATACTTTATGGAGAAAATGCCCAAAAAGGAATAAATTTATTCAAAACAAAAAATAAAAAAATTAAGAAGTTAAATTCAAGTGAATCGATAAATGTTAAAAAAGGTGATATTATAATAATAAAAACACCTGGTGGTGGAGGTTATGGTAAAAAAGCAACAGTTTAAATTAACTTAATTAAACAAACTTGAAGATAGTTTGATAAATATAGTATAATAACTATATATATTTATGGAAAAAAAAATATGAATACGAAAAAAATAAGTATAGCAATTATATTTTTGGTGTTACCCATATTTTTTTATGGTTGTGCCTCTAGCCCAGATACAGCGGGAAAACAAGAAAACGATCCTTTTGAGTCATTAAATAGGCAAATATATTCATTTAATGAAGGGGCAGATGAATATGTTATAGGTCCTATTGCTCACGGTTATAGATATATTTTCCCTGATCAAGTCAGAGATAGTATTAGAAATTTTTTACTTAATTTAAAAACCCCTATGAGTGCTATTAATGCAACTTTACAAGGTGACTTTGAAAGAGGTGTTATAGCAGTAGGAAGATTTGGAATTAACAGCACTATTGGTCTTTTAGGTTTTTTTGATATAGCAAATTACATCGGTTTAGAACCAGTTGATGAAGATTTTGGCCAAACTCTAGGCGCATGGGGGATAGAACCCGGACCATATTTAATTTTGCCAATCTTAGGTCCTACTTCTACCAGAGATTTAGGGGGTAAAGTTGGAGATTGGCTAGTAGATCCCGTAGGGTTATATTTAATTAGAGAAGATTACGAAGATTTTTTACTAGCTACAAAAGTAACGAAAGCCTTAGATACTCGTGTAGAATTAGATGGAGTTATCGAAGGAACTAGAGAAAATTCGTTAGACCCATATGCAATTATGAGAACTATGTATTTGCAAAGGCGAGCTAGGTTAATTGCAAATGAAGAATCTGAGGATACATCAATTTACGATATAGATATAGATGTAATGTTATTAGAATAATTTGTAGGATATTTTATGATTAGAATATTTAAAATTATAATTATGAGTATAGCTTTAGTATTTTATAGTCTTAAACCTAGTTATGCTATAGAGGAATCAGAGGCTGTCAAATATATTGAAAATGTAGGCCAACAAGCTATTAATATATTAAAAACTCCAATTGAAAATTTAGATAAAAGAGAATTATTATTTGAAAAAATGCTTAATAATAATTTTGATAAAAAATTAATTCATAGAGCAGTACTAGGAAAAGCTGCTAGAGGCGCGTCAAAAGAACAATTAGTAAGATTTGGGAAAGCATTTGATAAACATATTGTAAAAGTTTATGCTTCTCAGCTTGGAGTCTATTCAAATCAATTATTTATAATTGATAAAGCTTATAAGAAAGGCAAAAAAGATACTATTGTTTCATCTCATATTGAGCATGAAACTGCTCCTCCTCTAAGAATAGATTGGCGTCTTCGTAACAGAGGAGAAGGAACAAAAATTATTGATATAGCTATTGAAGGTGTAAGCTTATTAGCTACTAAAAGAGCAGACTTTGGTGCCTCTATTAAAAAAGGAGGCCTTCACGCTTTAATAATTGATTTAGAAAATAAAAATGCTCAAAATTAAACTACCGAGAAATTGGTTTATATTTTATCCTATGTGGTCTATCTGACAAATCTCCTAGCCTTCTTTTTCTATCTTCTTCATAAGCTTCGTAATTTCCCTGGAACCATTCAACGTGACTTGAACCTTCAAATGCTAAAATATGTGTAGCAATCCTATCCAAAAAATAGCGGTCATGACTAGTTATTAAAGCACATCCTGCAAAAGAAGTAAGAGCCTCTTCTAATGCTCTTAATGTATCCACATCTAAATCATTTGTTGGTTCGTCTAATAATAATACATTAGCTCCCGATTTAAGCATTTTTGCAAGATGAACTCTATTTCTCTCTCCTCCCGATAATTGGCCTATAATTTTTTGTTGATCACCACCTTTAAAATTAAACCATGACACATAAGCCCTACTTGGAACACTTTGCTTTCCAAGACCAATTTGTTCGTCTCCTCCACTAATTTCTGACCAAACAGTATTTTTATCAATTAAAGAATCTCTATTCTGGTCTATATAACCAAGATTAACGCTTTCACCTATTGATATACCGCCACTATCTGCATTATCTTTTTTAGATAGCATATTAAATAAAGTAGTTTTTCCAGCACCATTTGGGCCAATAATCCCTACAATTGCTCCCGGTGGAATTTTAAATGAAAGACTATCTATTAATAATTTATCACCAAAACCTTTACTTAAATTCTTTAATTCAATAACATTAGAACCTAATCTTTCTCCTGAAGGAATTACTATCTGTTGAGGAGATGGCCCTTTTTCTCTAGCCTGCGATTCTGCTACCAGAGATTCATAAGCATTAATTCTAGCTTGAGATTTGGATTGCCTTGCTTTAGGGTTTTGTCTAACCCACTCCAATTCATTAGCAATTGTTTTTTGTATTGAGACTTCCTCTCTAGCTTCTTGCTGAAGTCTCTTTTGTTTATGCTCTAACCAATTAGAATAATTTCCTTCAAAAGGGATTAAATTTCCTCTATCAATTTCTAGAATCCATCCTGCTACATTATCTAAAAAGTATCTATCATGGGTAATAGCTACTACAGTACCAGGAAAATCTGCTAATGTTATTTCTAGCCAAGCTACAGATTCAGCATCTAAATGGTTGGTTGGTTCATCTAGTAAAAGCATATCTGGCTTTGACAAAAGTAATTTACAGAGAGCAACTCTCCTTCTTTCTCCACCAGATAAATCATTAATATTACTTTCTGCAGAAGGACATCGCAAAGCATCCATAGCTATCTCTATGTGTCTATCTATATCCCATCCATCTATAGAATCAATTTTTCCTTGAAGTTCTGCTTGCTTTGCTAACAAATCATTCATTTCATCATCTGTTAAAACTTCACCAAACTTTAAACTAACTTCTTCGAATTCTTTCAATGCATCTTTAACTTCGGAAACCCCTAACATAATATTATCAAAAACGTTTAGATCATTATCTAATATTGGTTCTTGAGCTAAATATCCTACTTTTATTCCTTCTGCTGCCCATGCTTCACCAGAAAATTCTTTATCTATTCCTGCCATAATTTTTAATAAAGTAGATTTGCCAGCTCCATTTGATCCTAATACTCCTATTTTAGCTCCAGGATAAAAGGATAACCAACCATCTTTAATAACTTGTTTGCCGCCCGGCCAAGTTTTATTTAACTCTTTCATTACGAATACATACTTATCACTCATATATATTTAATCTCCACTTACACAATATATTTACTTTCATTATTTAATTTATAGATATATAACATGAAATAATATAGCTGATTTTATAAAAATATGAATAATATAAAAAAAAATAAAAAAAAATATATAGGTTTATTAATAGGTATAATATTTTTTTTAGCAACATGCTTTTTTCCAGCTCCTAATTCATTAAATTCTGAGGCTTGGCTTACCTTAGGAGTTGCATTACTTATGGCTACCTGGTGGTTAACCGAAGCCATACCCTTACCAGCTACTGGTTTAATTCCATTAGTTATGTTTCCAATATTAAACATAAGTTCTATAAAACAAACTGCTCAGGGTTTTAGTCACCCAATTATATTTCTTTTTATGGGAGGATTTATTATTGGTCTTGCGATGCAGCATACCGGATTACATAAAAGAATAGCCTATTATATTATATCTAAATTTAAAAAAGGGCCAAGATCTATAATATTTGGTTTTATGATCGGTACTGCATTTTTATCTATGTGGATAAGTAATAGTGCTACAGCGATAATGATGTTACCAATTGCATTATCTATAATTACAGTATTAAATGAAAATAAAATTAATCCTAAAAATAATAATTTTGATAAGGCGCTAGTATTAAGCATTGCTTTCTCTGCAACTATAGGGGGAATAGCGACTATAATTGGTACTCCGCCTAATACAGTAATGGCTGCAATGTTATCAGAATTATATAATTATGAAATAAGCTTTGTGGATTGGTTAAAAATAGGCTTACCAACCTCAATTATATTATTACCTATTGCTTGGGTAATTCTAACTTACCTATGCTTTCCTATTGATTCTAAAACTATTGTGAAAGAGAGTATTATAAGTGAAAAAATAAAAGAGTTAGGTAAAATTTCTCAGGATGAAATATTAGTAGGAGTAGTTTTTATAATTACTGCTTTTTTATGGATTTCCAGAAAATGGATCTCTTCACTATTAGAAAATATAATTCCAATAGGAGCTATAAATGACTCTTCAATTGCTATATTAGCTGCAATAGTTTTATTTATATTACCTTCTAATGAAATAAATAAAAAAAGATTAATTGATTGGGAAGTAGTGCAACGAATACCTTGGGGAGCCTTGATATTAATTGGAGGTGGCTTAGCCCTTGCTAGTGTAATAAGTTCATCAGGGCTAGCTGCCTGGATTGGAGCATTAAGTAGCAATTTTGATGGTATTTCTATTATTTTAATTGTACTTTTAAGCGTTGCTATAATAATCATTTTAACAGAATTAACTTCTAATACTGCAACAGCATCAACATTTATTCCAATTTTTGGTGCCACTGCTTTGGGTCTTGGACAAGACCCTCTTTTACTAATTATACCTGCTACTTTAGGAGCTAGTTGCGCCTTTATGATGCCTGTTGCAACTCCACCAAATACAATTGCATATGCCTCTGGTCATATTAAAATTTCTGATATGGTAAAAGCAGGGATATGGCTAAATATAATATCCTTAATAATTATAGGAATTATTATTGCTCTCATTTTAGGTCCTGTATTTGGTGTTGAATTAAATAAAATTCCTATTTGGGCAAACTAAAAAATAAATTTGTCTTTCAAAAATAAATAATATACTGTTGTCTCTTTTAGAGAAGTAATAAATAGGAAAAAATAAAGTAATTTATGGAAACCATTATCATAAAAGTTATAAAATTTCTAAAAACTAATTTTAAACTAATATCATTAAATTAATAAAAAGAGAATATATATGAGAATTGCTATTGTAAAAGAAACTGAAGAACAAGAAAAAAGGGTATCTGCTTCTCCCGAAACAGTTAAAAAACTCATATCATTAGGTTTTTCAGTTGATATAGAAGACGGTGCAGGAGAGAATTCTTTTTATTCAAACGAAGATTATAAAAATGCAGGGGCAAATATTATAGCTGATACAAAGTCTATAATCTCTTCTGCAGACATAGTATTAAAAGTAAATTCAGTTCATAAAGATGGAAAAGGCGCTGACGATATAAATAATTATAATAAAGGAACTAAAGTAATAGGTTTTTTAAAACCTCTACAAAACCCAAACCAAATTAAAGATTTAGCAGATAATAATATTGATGCTTTTTCTGTTGAGCTTATTCCAAGAATTAGTAGAGCTCAATCTATGGATGCTCTTTCTTCCCAGTCTAATCTGGCTGGATATAAAGCTGTAGTAGATTCAGTTTCAGAATTTTCTAAAGCCATTCCTATGATGATGACTGCTGCTGGCACTATAGCCCCAGCAAAAATTTTAATTTTAGGTGCTGGTGTTGCAGGCTTACAAGCTATAGCAACTGCTAGAAGATTAGGAGGAGTTGTTTCAGCATTTGATGTTAGAAGTGCAGCTAAAGAACAAGTAGAAAGCCTAGGAGCAAAATTTGTCGAAGTAGTTTCAGAAGATGATAATGAAACCGATTCTGGATACGCTAAAGAAATGTCAGATGATTATAAAAAGAAACAACAAGATTTATTACATGAAACAATTAAAAGCCAAGATATAGTGATAACTACTGCATTAATTCCTGGAAAAGAAGCACCAGAATTAATTACTAGTTCTATGGTACAAGATATGAAAGCAGGTTCAATAATTGTAGACTTGGCTGCAGAAGCTGGGGGTAATTGTAAACTAACAAAATTAAACGAAATTATTACTGAACATAATGTTAAAATAATTGGATATTCTGATTTTCCTAGCAAATTATCTCAAGACGCTAGTAATTTATATGCCAAAAATTTACTAAATTTTGTACAATTAATGGTTAAAGATAAAAAAATAGAAATAGATTGGGAAGATGAAATACTAAAAAAATCTTGTGTAAGTTATGATGGCAAAGTGCTAAATATATAAATTTAAAGGAAAATAATATGATTGACCCATTTATTATAGATCTAACTATATTTATTCTAGCTATATTTGTTGGTTATTTTGTCGTTTGGTCTGTTACTTCAGCTTTACATACTCCTCTTATGTCCGTTACTAATGCAATATCAGGAATAATAATAGTTGGAGCACTAATTGCTCTTGGGTCAGCAAGTAACGAGATATCAAATACGTCAAAATGGTTAGGTTTTATAGCTATTATTATAGCATCAATAAATATTTTTGGAGGTTTCGTAGTTACATGGAGAATGTTATCTATGTTTAAGAAAAATAAAGGTAAAGATAAATGATAAGTATAAATTTTTCAGCTCTATTATATTTATTAGCTTCAGTGTTATTCATTTTATCTCTTAAAGGGCTTTCCAGCCCCACCAGCGCAAGAAAAGGTAACTACTTTGGTATTATTGGTATGGCTATAGCCATTATAACAACCATTTTACAGCCTGATACCTCAAATTATTTTCTAATTATTACAGCAATTATTATAGGTGGTGTTATTGGAACATCTATAGCTTTAAAAATTGAAATGACAGCAATGCCTCAACTAGTAGCGGCATTTCATAGTTTAGTTGGATTTGCAGCCGTCCTTGTAGCATATACAGCTTTACTTTCGCCAGAGTCATATGGAATAGGAAATATAGGCTCTATAAAAACAGCTAGTAGAATAGAAATGTCTTTAGGGGTTGCTATTGGAGCTATTACTTTTACAGGATCTATAATAGCTTTTGGAAAACTTCAAGGCCTTGTAAGTGGTGCACCTTTAGTATTTAAAGGTCAACATATTTTAAATCTGGTTATAGGGCTAATTATGGTAGCCCTTATAGTTCTTTTTTCCAATAATGAAGATCCTAGATTATTTCATATTTTAACTATTTTAGCCTTACTAATAGGTATCCTTTTAATTATTCCAATTGGTGGAGCTGATATGCCTGTTGTGGTGTCTATGTTAAACTCATATTCAGGATGGGCTGCAGCTGGAATTGGATTTACTCTTCAAAATACAGCATTAATTATCGTAGGAGCATTGGTTGGAAGTTCAGGTGCAATTTTATCATATATAATGTGTAAAGCTATGAATAGATCATTTATTAGCGTTATATTAGGAGGATTTGGTGCCACAGTAGAAGATGAAAAAACAGGTAATAAAAATAAAAATGCCAAAGCAGGAAGCGCTGAAGATGCAGCCTTTATTATGCAAAATTCACAAAATGTGGTCATAGTTCCTGGCTATGGTATGGCCGTTGCACAAGCTCAGCATATTGTAAGAGAAATGACAGATAAGTTAAAAAATTCAGGAGTAAGTGTTAAGTATGCTATTCATCCAGTTGCAGGAAGAATGCCAGGACATATGAATGTTCTCTTAGCTGAAGCAAACGTTCCGTATGATGAAGTTTTTGAATTAGAAGATATAAATAGCGATTTTTCTAGTACAGATGTGGCTTTTGTAATAGGAGCGAACGATGTAACTAATCCTGCTGCTAAAACGGACCCTGCCAGTCCTATTGCAGGAATGCCAATTTTAGAAGTAGAGCGTGCAAAAACTGTGCTATTTGTTAAAAGATCACTATCTCCTGGATATGCAGGCATTGATAACGATGTTTTTTATAATGAAAATACTATGATGCTATTTGATGACGCAAAAAAAATGTTAGAAAAAATAGTTCAAGCACTAGATTAAAAATATATAACTATTTTACGTTTTTTTTAAGGAAAAGATCTAATTTTTCGGTCTCTACATCATTCATTGATAACAAAATTGCTTCTTTCAATATAGCCCCATCTTTTTCATTTATATTATGTAATTTATTTTTTATTAAAGCATCGTTTATTTTATTGTATTTCTTTATACCTCTATCCCATGTATCTCCGTATCCTTTTAATATTTGTGGCATATCGGCTAATCCCTCTGAAAAAGATATAGACTTATCCAGAGATAGAATTAAATTATTAATCCACTTCTCTATATTATTTTGCTCTTCTTTATATCTTAGAGAAATAGGTCTGATAAGACGAAATAATGATAAAATTTTTAATATAAGAAACCCTGATATTGTTGAAGAATTTATTTTCATTCCTTTACCTACAAAAGGTAAAAGAGTAGTTACTTTTTTATTTCTAATAAACCATCTTCCTAACTTATTTGGAAGCATTGCACCTATTTCATTTAAACCAGGTTTAAAAATATCTTGAACAGAAAGTATTTGATTGTTTTTCAGATTGATTTCATTTTTTATTTTTACAAACCTATCTGGTTTGATTTTTAATTGAGCTACTCTAGGAATATCTTCATATGTCATCCATAAAGCTAAACGCCTAACTATATTTTCCGCAATACATAATACTTTAGGATTATTTTTATTTATTACTGACATAAGTTTATTAACTCTTATCATAAACAATTCTGAATACTTACTATTTTGATAATCAGCACATCTTTCTTTTCCTAAATTAATAATATTTAAAAATTCATTTGATAATGACTCATTTTCATTATTTATTTTACTTTCATTATTTAAGTTTATATTTGCTTGATCTCTTATGTTATTTTCAGAAATAGTTTTTACTTGCTGATAAGCAAAATTAAAACCTGACAAACTATTTTTTCCAAAAATATTATCTTGAAAAATATCTTCATAGATATCTTTCTTCCATGGTAATACTCCCGCACCAGCCAAAGCACCAAACATAGTAGCAGATACTATTGTTGAATGTTCTATTGCCATACTATTTAAATCTAAACATATAAAAGTTTTGGACATATTTTTACATGCATTGATTATTTTTTCGTGTTTAAATCTTCCATCTGACAAATGAGATTTTTCTAAATTTGTATAGGTTCTACTTGAAGAAGTAATTAATGTGGTTCTATCTGAATTTATATATCCTCTTTCTAATACTCTTGCAGCTTCAAGTAACTCACTAGCAATGACAATATCTACTCGCCCTGGTTTAGGATATAACGATAAAATAGGTTCTTTCTCATTATGAAAACTTCTATCACATATTTCTATATAATAACTTGTACTCCCTGTTCTTTGTGCAACACCTGGAACAGATGTTCCTTGTACAAATAGTTTTTGACTTCTAGCGCAGTCTATAATCCAATTCATTAGGGTTCCTCCACCTTCTCCCCCTAAAGCAGTAATTAATATTGATATAGTTTTATAATCACTCAAGATAATAGACCAATAACTTTATTTCTAACCCAAGCCACTGATCTTTCTCTTAAATTAGGATTATTTATTATTTTAGCTTTATAAAATGAAGGACATAATGTTGCCTCTATTGCATTTTCTCCACATAAACCACATCCTACGCAGCCATCAGTAACATGAGCTACTGGATCTAATTTTAAAGGATCACTAGAAGGTTTGACAGTAAGAGTAGGACAACCTGAAAGCCTTATACAAGAATGATCTCCAGTACATGTATCTTCATCAACACCATATCGTATTCTTACAAATCTTTTTTTCATCTTTACAGCATTATTCTGAATAGGCTTAAGTCTTCTTTGTCTTTCTAATTGACATTCTCCCTCTGCTATTATTACTTTTAAACCTGTAAAAGAACTTTCTAAAGCTTCATTTAAAACTTTTTTTACAGAACCTACTTCATAAGTATGGACTGTTTTTAACCATTGCACTCCTAACCCCTCTAATGCCTTTTCTATTGTTTTGTCTGTACTAGTGGAGCTAGAAGAAGCAGCAAGTTTCCTACTCTCTGGCTCAGGAGTTGATATAAGATCTTGAGTTCCTGTTGCTGAAGTATAACCATTTTGAAGTATTACTAAAATACCATCAGAA
>JAYGEJ010000110.1:0-2092 GCA_046582425.1 Alphaproteobacteria bacterium | reverse complement strand
AACGACAACAGTCGTGAGGTTGCTCTTGCTGCGTAGTCAGTAAGAAATACCGTGGTTAAACTCCCAGCGCGTCACACCGTTTGGGCGAGGTATAATGAAGCACCTGGCAACAGAACGCTCTTGGAAGTGGTAGATTTATCTACCACTTCTAGCGATAGGAATAAAATATAAGCTTATGCAAAATGATAATAATAAACCTAGTATAAATTATGATTCTCTTACCATTGAAGCTATGAGAAATTTGGTAAAAAGTGTATTAAATGATGTATCTAAAAATGGCTTACCAAATAAGCATCATTTTTATATAACTTTCATTACTAATTATGAGAATGTTGAAATACCAAAAGATATTAAAAGCAATTATCCAGATGAAATGACTATTGTCATTGAAAATTCTTTTTGGGATTTACTTGTTCAAGAAAATAATTTTTCTTTAAAGCTTTCATTTGATGGTATAAAAAAAATACTTATAATACCTTTTAACTCTCTAATTGCTTTTTCAGATCCATATGCAAATTTTCATTTAAAATTTCCTAAACTTGATTACAATGAAACTGAAAAACTAAATAACAAATCAACGGATAAAATAAATATTGTAAACATTAAAGATTTTAAGAAGGATAAATAATTGACTAAATTTAATTATGAGAAACTTTTCCAATATGGCGAAGACAAAACAGTTTATAGAAAATTAGATTTTGATCCTATTAAAAAAACTGAGATAAACGGAAAAAATATATTACATGTATCAAGAGATATTATAGAAGATTTAACTAAAATTGCTTTTTACGAAATCTCTCACTTTTTACGTGAAGCTCATTTAAAACAAATAGCACAAATATTTGAAGACCCTGAAGCATCTGAAAATGATAAATATGTTGCTTTAACGCTTCTTAAAAATGCTAATACGGCAGCAGGTGGAGTCTTACCAATGTGCCAAGATACTGGAACAGCAATTGTTGTTGCTAAGAAAGGTTCACTAGTATGGACAGATTTCGACGATGAAGAATATTTATCAAAAGGAATTTATAGAGCATTTAAAGAAAATAATCTTAGGTATAGTCAATTAGCACCTTTATCAATGTTTGAGGAAATAAATACTAAAACAAATCTTCCTGCCCAAATTGATATATATTCTTCAAATAATAATGAATATAGTTTTTTATTTGTAGCGAAAGGAGGAGGATCAGCAAATAAAACTTTTTTATACCAAGCTACTCCTTCTGTAATTAGAACTAAGCAAATATTAGATTTTTTAAAACCACTAATTAAAAATATTGGTACAGCCGCCTGTCCGCCTTATCATTTAGGTATTGTTATTGGAGGTACTTCTGCTGAACTTAATATGAAAACATTAAAATTGGCTACATGTAAGTATTTAGATGGAATACCTATTAAAGGTAATAATTCAGGTAGGGCTTTTCGTGATATAGAAATGGAAAAAGAAATTTTAAAGATGACTAGTGATTTTGGAATTGGTGCACAATTTGGAGGAAAGTACTTTTGTCATGATATTAGAGTAATTAGATTACCTAGACATGGTGCAAGTTTGCCAATTAGTATAGGAGTTAGTTGCGGCGCAGATAGACAAGTACGAGCAAAAATAAACGAGAATGGAGTTTTTCTTGAACAGTTAGAAAAAAACCCTTCTAAATATTTTCCTAAAATTACTGACTCGAAGTTATCAGAAAATTCAGTACATATTGACTTGAATAAACCTATAGATGAAATCTGTAATATTTTAAGTAAGTATGAAGTTAAAACAAGAGTGATACTGACAGGAACATTAATTGTAGCAAGAGATATGGCTCATGGTAAAATTAAAGAAAAACTAGACTCTGGTTTAGAAATGCCAGAATATTTTAAAAACCATCCTATTTATTATGCAGGGCCTGCTAAAACCCCAAATGGAATGGTTACAGGGTCATTTGGTCCTACTACAGCTGGTAGGATGGATAGTTATGTAAAAATGTTTCAAGAAAAAGGAGGTTCTAGAATAATGCTAGCTAAAGGCAATAGGTCTAAGCAAGTAACTGATTCTTGTAAAAATAATGGAGGATTTTATTTAGGTTCTATAGGTGGTCCAGGAGCA
>JAYGEJ010000009.1:0-2525 GCA_046582425.1 Alphaproteobacteria bacterium | reverse complement strand
TTTTTTGATAATAAGGATAGAAGGCTTCTTTTTTCTTCAAATATACCTTGGCTAAAAATAATTAGAGTAAGAAGTTTTGATGTAGCAACATTTGTTGCTTTTGGGGGAGCAGATTTAGGTATTGCAGGATTTGATGTATTAAAAGAATTCAATTACCCGGAATTATATATTCCTATTGATTTGAAGATTGGTATATGTCATCTATCTGTAGCACAACCAAAAAACTATAATAAAAATGATAATGTTCAGCTAAAAATTGCCACTAAATACCCTAATATTACAAATAGTTATTATGCTGAAAAAGGTATAAATGTAAATTGTATAAAAATGAATGGAGCAATGGAGATTGCACCGAAACTTGAAATGGCCGATAAAATTGTTGATTTGGTGTCCTCAGGAAAAACTCTCATAGCTAATGATTTAGTAGAAATAGAAAATATATTAGATATTACTTCTCATTTAGTTATAAATAGGACAGCATTTAAAACTCGTTCTGAAAAAATTCGTAATATTATGACCCTTTTTAGGGAGGCATTAAATGAAAAAAATTCTTAATTTTACGAGCAAGGATTTTTTTAAAAGTCTAAATTTTTATATTTCAAACAATAGAAATACTGACCTTAATATATCTGAAAAAGTAAAAACGATAATTAATAGTATTATTGATGAAGGGGATAAAGCTCTATGTGATTTAACTTTCAAATATGATAATTATAATATTGAGAAAGAAGGAATTAGTGTTGATGAGAAAGATATAAATATTGCTTATAAAGAATGTAAAAAAGAATTAGTTTTAGCTTTAGAAAAAGCTGCAGAGAGGATAAGTAATTTTCATGAAAAACAAATTCCGAATAACATAAGTTATATAGATGATAATAATGTTGAATTGGCTTCAAGATGGACTCCTTTAGATTCTGTTGGGTTATATGTCCCTGGAGGCAAAGCATCTTATCCAAGTTCAGTAATTATGACAGCTATACCAGCAAAAATTGCAAAAGTTCCTGAAGTTTCAATGTGTGTTCCAACCCCAAAGGGATATTTAAATCCTTCTGTATTAGTTGCTGCGAAAATTTGTGAAGTAGATAATATTTATAAAATAGGAGGTGCCCAAGCTATCGCAGCAATGGCTTATGGAACAGATACTATAAAAAAAGTAAATAAAATATTTGGACCAGGTAATGCATGGGTTGCAGAAGCTAAAAGACAACTTTTTGGAAAAGTAGGTATTGATATGGTGGCAGGCCCATCAGAAATATTAGTAATATCAGATGATAAAAGTAATCCAAATTGGATCGCAACTGATTTATTGTCTCAGGCGGAACATGATACGGAATCACAATCTATTCTTATTACCGATAACATTGAGTTTGCAATAAAAGTAGAGAGAGCAGTCGATATCTTAATTGAATCTTTAGAGCGAAAAGATATAGCAAAAGCTAGCTGGAGTAAAAATGGAATAATTATAGTGTTAGAGAATCTAGAACATTCAATAGAAATAGTTAATAAAATAGCACCTGAGCATTTAGAAATATCAACAGATAACCCTGAATTAATAGCAGAAAAAATAAATAATGCAGGATCTATATTTTTAGGACGTTTTGTTCCAGAGGCAATAGGGGATTATATAGCAGGACCTAATCATGTCCTACCTACTGCAAGCACTGCCAGATTTTCATCTGGTATTTCTACTTTAGATTATATGAGAAGGACTTCTTTAATAAAATGTGACTTAGGTGCATTAAATAATATTGCTCCATCAGCGATAAAAATAGCAGAAAATGAGGGCTTAGAAGCACATGCTTTATCAATGAAAATTAGAATGAGTAATTTTAAAAATGAAAAATAATATTAGAAATATAAGCTTTGAAAAAACTAATTTTAATAGTCTAAATTTAGAAAACGATAAGGATATCAAAGTCGCAATATATGATATTATAGAAGATAATAATTTTAAATTATTAGGGTTTGATATACAAGAATATGACTTGTCAGTAGTATTTAAAGAAAATATGTTAACAATATCCGTTATTTCATTTTCCAATAAAAATAATTTAAAAACTTTTTCGGTAAGTATGAGCAGTTTAATTAAATTATTGAAAGATTATATTCAGTTATGTAATTCTTATTATGAATCAATTAAATCTGCGCCTATTCAAAAAGTTGAGGCTTTAGATATGGGTAGAAGAAGTTTACATGACGATGCTTCCCACGATTTGATAAATAAGTTAAAAGAGCATATATATATGGATTTTACTACCGCTAGAAGGTTTATTACATTATTTAGTATTTTCCAAAGAAAATCATTACTTGGAGAGAAGGTTTTTATATAATACTATCAAAAATGTTTAATTAAAAAAGGGGTGAATATGGCAAAAGAAGATCTATTAGAATTTGACGGAATAGTTGATGAAATTTTACCTAATGCAATGTTTAAAGTTATTCTTGAAAATAAACATGAAGTTCTGGCTCATACAGCTGGAAGAATGAGAAAACATAGAATACGAGTTTTAGCTGGAGATAAGGTT
>JAYGEJ010000035.1:0-1616 GCA_046582425.1 Alphaproteobacteria bacterium | reverse complement strand
AATAAATAAGTTATTTGTGATTTTAGGGCCTATTTATTTATCTTTACCATTTATATTTCTTTATGAGATAAGAAATTTAATTAATGGCTTTGATATAATTTTATGGTTTTTATTGATAGTATGGTCAACAGATATATTTTCATATCTATGCGGTAAATATTTCGGAGGTAAAAAATTATGGATTTCTTTATCTCCAAATAAAACTTGGTCTGGTTTTACATTAGGAATACTCTTTGGAATAATTACCAGTGCAATATGTTTTTCTATTAAAGAATATAATATTTTAAATGCTTTTACTTTTGGGTTCGTAATAGCAATTTTTACACAATTTGGTGATCTATTTGAAAGTTGGATTAAAAGAAAACATTTTATAAAAGATTCTGGAAAATTAATACCTGGTCATGGAGGAATCATGGATAGGTTAGATGGATTAATGATAAGTAGTCTTATTTTGTATATTGGTTATAAATTATATGTATAGTGAAAATAAAAAAAAAATAATTTCAATTTTTGGTGTTACTGGTTCAGTTGGGTCATCTACATTGGATATAATAAAATTAAATGCTCAAAACTTTATAGTTGACACGATTGTCTCTAATAATAATGTTCAAGGACTTATCCTAGCAGCAAAATTATTAAAACCTAATTTGGCTATAATAAATAATAATAAAAAATATCTAGAACTCAAAAATGCTTTAAAAAATTATGATATTACTACAGCATCAGGAAGTGACGCGATTATTGATGCATCTAAAAGGAGGATAGATGTATTAGTTGCCGGTATATCAGGTTTTGCAGGATTAAATTCTACAATTAATGCAATTGGTAATGCTAATATAATAGCATTAGCTAATAAAGAATCTATAGTTTGTGCCGGACCAATTTTGTTAAACAAGGCTAAAAATAGTAGAAGTAAAATTATACCAGTAGACTCTGAGCATAGTACATTATATCAATTATTAGTAAATTCAGATATTAATGATGTTACAAAATTAATCATAACTGGTTCAGGCGGACCATTTAGAGGGTTTTCATTAAAAAAACTTGAAAATGTAACTTTGGAAGATGCAGTAAATCATCCCACATGGGATATGGGAAAGAAAATTAGTGTTGATTCAGCAACTTTAATGAATAAAGGCTTAGAATTAATAGAAGCGTCATATCTATTTGAAATAGATCAAAATAGGATAGACATTATTATACATCCGGAGTCCATGATTCATGGTATTGTAGAGTATGAAGATGGAACAATGAATGCTGGTATGAGTATGCCAGATATGAAATATCCTCTTTCATATGCATTAAATTTTCCAAATAAAGTTAATTTAAATTTTAATAGGCTAAACCTAGCATTAGTTAAAAGTCTTAATTTTGAAGAAGTTGATAAATCAGTATTTAAATCTATTGATGTGAGTAGAAATTCTCTTAAAGAAGGGCACGCATTTGTAATTAGCCTTAATGCAATAAATGAAGTTGCAGTAGAATTTTTTATAAAAAAAAATATTAAATTTAATTCAATTATTATGATATTAGAAGAAGCTATGTCTAAAATTATTAATAACACAGTTAGTACTTTAGAAGATATAATTATGATTGATAGAGAAGCAAGAATCATT
>JAYGEJ010000026.1:0-3684 GCA_046582425.1 Alphaproteobacteria bacterium | reverse complement strand
AGTTCAAGAATTTCTAAAGAAATTAAGATAATACTAATTACTATTAGCAATAGTTTTTAATGCGGTTCTTAAAACTGGCTTCTCAATTAGTTTTCCATCAACTACAACTAGTCCATCACTTGCTTCATTAAATGCTTTAATAACCTTATTTGCGTATTCAATCTCCGACTCTGAAGGCGTAAACACTTTATTAAGTAATGCAATTTGCTTAGGATGAATAGAACCTTTACCTGAAAAACCTAAATTCTTTGACTTTTGAGCTTCTTGCCTCATACCTTCCATATCCTCTAAATCTAAAAAAGGAACATCAATTGAATCAATCCCAGCGCCTGCTGCCGCATGAACAACTCTAGAACGAGCATATAGCAATGACATCCAATCTCCATTGCAGCCTAGATCTGCACTCATATCGACCCCACCGAATAATAATGACTTAATTAATGCACTTGATTGAGCAATATTCCACGCATTTTCAAGGCCTTTATTAGTTTCTATTATAATATGTAAATTTAAATTTTTATTAGCTAATTTAATTTGGCTTTCTAAGTCTATAATTTCATCAACGCTCTGAATTTTAGGTAACATTAATCCAGATGCAGTGTTCTTTGAGTTTAGTATAGCTTGAATGTCATCTTTACCTTCCTTACTATTTACATCATTAATTCTTATAAGTGTTTCCACTCCATTAGGTATAGATATCTCTTCAAAGGCTTTAACTGTAGAAACTCTGGATATATTTTTATGCTCAGGAATGATTGCATCTTCAAGATCTAT
This sequence comes from Alphaproteobacteria bacterium, assembly GCA_046582425.1. Classification (GTDB taxonomy): domain Bacteria; phylum Pseudomonadota; class Alphaproteobacteria; order TMED109; family TMED109; genus TMED109. Next base: position 2,910 of record JAYGEJ010000026.1, on the reverse strand, counting down.
GCACACCATATCAGCTCCAGACGACAGTGCCTTAGGTATCATATCTGACTTATTTCCTGGGCAAAATATAAAACTTCTTCTTTTTTGAATGAACTCGCTACCTGTCATAAGTATTTTTCCTATTCATATACATATTTTTGATTAATTATTTTATTATTATCTATATTTACTCCTAGTCCAATAGAGTTCTCTGGCAAATTAATGTATCCATTCTCAGGAATAATCTCATCTTTACAAAAATATTGTAATATAGGCATCCATTTTACCAAATATTCTATCATAGGAGTATGCGCAGGAGATTGACTAAAAGAAAAATGTACTCCAGAGTGCATTGCTCCTGCATGAGGAATTAAGATTAAATCATGAGTGGTGCATAATGCGCTGATTTTTAACATTTCAGAAATACCTCCACACCAATGAGGATCAGCTTGAATAATATCTAGGGCACCTTCAGAAATGAACTGATTAATACCCCAGCGAGTATAATGATGTTCTGCTCCTGCTAACGGTATATTAGTTTTATTTTTAATACGAACATAACTATCAATTCTGTCAGGCATAGCACATTCCTCCAACCATTTTGGATTGTATTGCTTAATTGCATCTATTAAAGAACATACATAAGGAACATCCATACTTTGCCAGCAATCAAACATTAATTCGTAATCATCTCCTAATGTTTCTCTTAAAGTTTTTACAAGCTCTATATTTTTTTTGAGCCCTTCAACTCCTTTTGCTGGGCCGTATCTAAAAAACCACTTTTGAGCTTTAAATCCTTTTGACTTATATTCTAAAGCTCTAGCTTTTACTAAATTCATATCCAATACATTAAATCCTAACATACTAGCATATACTGGAATATTTTTAACAGTAGGACCTCCTAATAATTTATATACAGGTTGATTTAAAATTTTTCCCTTAAGGTCCCATAATGCACAATCAATAAAACTAATAGCCCAAATAGGTTCTCCTTGCCTACCATGAACTAATTTTCTATACATTTGATCCCATATTAGTTCAGTTGCAAAAATATCCTTTCCTATTAAAATAGCTTTTAATTGTGTAGCTATAATAAATGCTACATTATCATTCATAGGCCCTGCTATACCAATTTTATTATCTTCTGTTTCTATTTTTACATATATTTGATCTAAACCTAATTTACCATTTTCTGACTGAACAAAATCTGAAGTAGCATTTAAAGAGTTTGCATATTGTTCATAAATATCTAAAGGAGTAGCAAGTCTATCTTCCCATAAAAGGCCTTCTACCTCCATAATACCCTTATATCTAATTAGAGATACTTTCTTTATAATCATTAATTTTCCATAATAATTTTAATTAAAAACTAAAAAAACTCTAGCTTCTATACTCTCTCTCGGAGGATGCTTTTCAGATTGATTAGGTAATTCAAATGCGCCATGAGGTGTATATTTAACAACGTCATCATCAATACTATCCCAACCTTTTAAAAGTAATACCTCATTATCAGTCATATTAGGAACCCAATGCCAATTATGTTTATCAGAGTATGATATATGATATATTTCACCAGTACGATTAGTAAAAATTTGATCTGTTTCTACTAAATCATTTTTAGGTATTGAAGCAGCATCTGCAAAAGCTAAAGGAGATCTCTTAATAGGACCATTTATAGGCCTCCAAATATTTAACTGAATAATTCTACCACCCTGATTGATTACTTGATTATACAAGTCAATTCCTAAAACATCTTTAGCCCTTTGTGGACCTGAAATATCAGTATAATCTGCATGAATTCTATCCGCTGGACCTCTCAACCCATCCGGGTTTTTAGCACCTATGGTTCCATCTGATCTCCTAGTATAATCAAAAATAAAAACATCATTTGCACTAAAACGTTCTATTAAAAAAACTCTTAATTCATTAGCGTAAACCTTTTTTACTTCGTTATGATTATAAAAATCTTTCACAGAAGACTTGTGATTTAAAAGCTCAAATCCATTTTTTTCAAACGTAAATTTATCTACATTGTCCCTTATATCTATTATTTTAACTGCTTTATATTCAGTTTTAAAATGAATTTTAGGAACAGTACCTGTATACTCTGAACTCTCAAAATAAGGTTTAGTATCTTGAGGCACTATAAACTTTAGATTTGCTTTCATTAGATTTCCCATAAATAATTTTACATAAATACAATTAATGAATTATATAAAACTAAAGCAGTTTTACAAGTAGTTAGAACACTAGAATAATAGACTATGATTCCTTATCTTTTTTATATAAAAGTTTATTAATTTCAAACTTTAAGCATTTAGTATATTTTTCAGAACTTTCATTTTTATATTCAAGTAAGCATTCTTTTTTTATTGCTTCTATATCTAATGGACCCGCCCGTAAAATAGAAGTAATAAATAAAATTAAAATAACATAATATTTGATCATATTTAATTACATTCTCTTTAAATGATGTTAAATTATATTTTTAATTTAACATAATTTAAAAATGATAAAAACAGATAACTACGGAATAGTATTTAATAAACTTAAATCTAATATATTATATGACTGGCGCAATTATACTGAACATGCGTTTGTTAAAAATATTGGCAATGGAAACTTAGATAGAAATTTATATATAAAATACTTAAAGCAAGATTATGTTTTCTTAATACATTTCTCTAAAGCATGGGCTTTATTAGCAGCAAAAGCTAATTCCGTAAATGAAATGAGAATAGCTAGCGCAACGCTAAATGCTCTTGTTAATGAAGAAATACAATTACATATTAAAACGTGTAAAGCTGAAGGCATAACAGAAGAGCAATTATATCAAACAGAAGAAGAATTAAATAATTTGGCTTATACTAGGTTTGTTCTTGAAACTGGTTATTCAAGTGGTTTTTTAGAATTACTAGTTGCTTTATCTCC
>JAYGEJ010000183.1:0-1800 GCA_046582425.1 Alphaproteobacteria bacterium | reverse complement strand
ATTAATTATAAAGTAAAAAATGATTTATAATATTATAGCTTTGTTAAGCATTAATATTTTTAACTATTTTAGTGCTTCTAAATTTTCAACGAAAATAAAAAGAATTATATTATATATATTAAAGACTGTTAAAGTTTATTTAATAATTAATTATAAAGTAAATAATGAATTATAATATTATAGCTTTGTTAAGCATTAATATTTTTAACTATTTTAGTGCTTCTAAATTTTAAACGAAAACAAGAACTGTAATGAGAAAAATATTATTAGCATTAATTACAATTTTAACTTTTTGTTTTTTACCAACAGTAAAAGCGCAAACAATAAAAGGAAGTTTTTTAAATAAAAGACAACAAGGAAAACAATTATTTCTTTATAGAACAGAGGGAAATTATAAATATAAAATTGACAGTGTTAAAATTAAAATAGATGGTTCATTTGTTTATCCTAATAAACAATATGCATTAGGTTATTATAAATTAGCATTAGTAAATGATAAAAACATAATTGAAGTTATTTTAAACCCAAAAGAATCATTTGTAGAATTAGAGTTTGGTCAAGTTTATTTAGAAAGAGATGTAAAAGTTATAAATTCAATAGAAAATAAGGCATATTGGGAATTTAAAAACAAAGAATTAGAATTAAATAAAATTATAAAAGGTTTAAAAAAACAAATAGGGCAATTTAAATCACAAGGAAATCAAGTTAAAGTTAATGAGATTAAAAATGAAATAGAAAAAATAGAAAAAGAAAAATTTAACCACACACAAAACGTAATTAATAAATACCCAAATTCTTATTTTTCTAAAGCAAAGGTTGCTAGTAAAGCAAAAAATAAAGAGGATAAGAAAAAGTATTTTGATGATTTAGATTTTAATAATGAATCATTTATTAGATCTGAAGTATTTGCAACGAGATTTACCGACTATATAATTAAACATAGTGGACACACAGAAGTAGGATATTATAATACTGTAGATGAAATTATGAACAAAGCTAAAGTTAATGAAAAGGTATTTGAATTTTCTTTATATAATTTATTAGATGGTTTTTATGGATCAGGATTAGAAGATATAGCTACCTATATAATGGAAGAATATTTTTATGGGGAAGCTTGTGGAGATATAGAAATTAATGATTTATTAAGACAAAAAGCACAATTAATAAAAAATTTACAAATAGGGAATATACCCCCAGATTTTACTATAAAAAATAACTACGGAACAGAAATAAATTTAAAAAATACTTGTTCTAATAATAAATACACAATAATTATGTTTTGGGCCTCTCATTGTGGACATTGTATGAGAGATTTACCAGGATTTATTCCGGTTTATAATGAATATAAACCAAAAGGATTAGAGGTTATTGGAGTTGCTTTAGATGTAAATGAAAGTAAATGGAAAACAACCATACAAAACAATAATTTTAATTGGATTAATGTAAGTCAATTTAAAAATTTTCAATCTCCTGTTTGTAAAGAATATAAAGTAAACAAGACTCCGGCTTTCTTTATTTTAGATAGGGAAATGAAGATTGTAAATAAGCCAAAAGGAAAACAAGAGCTTATGTTATTTTTAAAGAATAATATGTAAAAAAAAAGACCCATGAAAGGGTCTTTTTTTTATGAGAAAATGATAGATATAATAGGATATATAAGTGCTATTATTATAGGAATAATATTAAGTTTAATAGGTGGCGGTGGATCTATTTTAACTATTCCTGTTTTAGTTTATATTTTAACAATAGAACCTATTTTAGCTACAACATATTCTTTATTTATTGTTGGTATAACTGCTT
>JAYGEJ010000191.1:0-13352 GCA_046582425.1 Alphaproteobacteria bacterium | reverse complement strand
TAAATCCATAAGAAAACTTTCTGTATTAGATATAGTGCCAACTTCTCATGTATTTGATAATACTAATGCTATATTAGCAAGGCGTTATTATCATTGGTTTTTCTTAATACAGTCATTTCCTCATCCAGAAACTATGATTGGGAAAGATCCAGAATATTATATTAGATCTAAGCTTAAGATGTGGACTTCAAATAATGATTATTTAACAGAAGAAGTAATACAAGAATATTTGCGATGTTTTACTTCTGAAACTATTCATGCTTCCTGTGAAGATTATAGAGCAGGAGCCAGTATTGATTTAGTTCATCATAAGGAAGATTTTAGCAAGAAAATAACTTGTCCTCTTCAAGTCCTTTGGGGGGCAAAGGCCACAGTAGAAGAGCTATACGATCCTATAAAAGTTTGGAAAGAGTGGGCAGATGATGTAGAAGGAGAGAGTATAGACTGCGGCCATTTTCTTCCTGAAGAAAAACCTACAGAAACTTATGAATTAATTAATAAATTTTTAAATAAATAAAAAATATAATAGGATAACTATGAACGATAAAAAAAGTATATTAGCAAAAATTAGAGGATATTTTCTTACTGGTATAATTGTTACAGCACCAGTAGGATTAACTTTTTATGTTTCTTTTCTTTTTATTGGATTTATTGATAGTAAGGTTAGAAATTTAATACCAGTTAAATATCACTATGATAATATTTTACCATTCGAGATTCCTGGAATAGGCCTATTAATTGTATTTATTATGTTAACTTTTATAGGCTTTTTAACTGCAGGAATCATCGGTAGATATATTATTAAACTTGGTGAAAGAATTATTGCTCGATTACCTATTATTAGATCAGTATATGGTGCTTTAAAACAAATTTTTGAAAGTGTACTTAAAACATCATCAAAATCTTTTCGAGAAGTTGTGTTAATTGAGTATCCCCGAAAAGGTATATGGGCAATTGGTTTTATTACTGGAGACACGAAAGGAGAAGTGCAGGAAATATCAAAAAATACATTAGTTAATGTATTTTTACCAACTACCCCAAATCCAACATCAGGTTTTTTACTTTTTGTACCTAAAAAAGATTTAAAAGTGTTAAATATGAATGTTGAAGAAGGAATTAAAATGGTTATTTCTGGGGGTATTGTCACACCTAAATTTAAACAAAAATATATAAAAAGTAAAAATTAGTTATATAAATTATCCAGATTTAATAAGTTTTACTGCTTTATCTTGACCAAATAAATATAATAGTTGTTTAAGTTTTTCTCCTTCTTCACCAATAAGACTAGGATTTTGATTAATGATTAATTTTGAATTCTTATTTGCTATTTTAATTAAATTTTCATGTCTATTGATATCTAAAATTTTAAACATTTGCCCTCCTGACTGTCGGGTACCTAATATTTCACCTGCGCCTCTAAGTTTTAAATCCTTTTCAGATATTTCGAACCCATTGTTTGTTTCTCTCATAACTGTTAGACGTTCTCTTGCAATTTCTCCTATTTTTTGGTCATAAAGTAATATGCACACTGACTTTTTAGTACCTCTACCAATTCTTCCTCTTAGTTGATGAAGTTGAGCTAAGCCGAATCTTTCTGCATGCTCTATTATCATTATTGTTGCATTTGGTATATCTATGCCTACTTCTATTACAGTTGTTGAAACTAGTATTTTTTTTTCATTTTTACTAAATTGAACTAATGCATTTTCTTTATCCCTGCTATCCATTTGACCATGAACGATAGCTACGTCATTAGGAAAAATATTATTTAAATATTTATGTCTTGTTTCTGCGGCCGCTAAATCCAATTTTTCAGAATCTTTTACTAAAGGACAAACCCAAAATATTTGTTCTTTGTTTCTTATTGCTCGAGCAATAGCTTTAATAACTTCATTCATTCTAGGTATACTAACACTTATTGTATCTATTTTTGCTCTATTTAGTGGTTTACTATGTATTATAGATATGTCCATATCGCCATAATCTGTTAAAACTAATGTTCTAGGTATAGGTGTCGCAGTCATTACCATAAAGTCTGTATTAGGAGACTTTTTGGATAATTCTAATCTTTGATATACGCCAAATCTATGTTGTTCATCTATAATAGCTAATCTTAAGTTTTTAAATTTTATATTTGATTGGATTAATGCATGTGTTCCAATAATAATATTAATTTTTCCTTCACTAATATTATTAATAATATTCATTTTTATATTTTTTTGCATTTTACTGGTTAATAGAGCTATACGAATCCCAAGTATATTCTCATATTTTTTAAAAAATATATAATGTTGGTAAGCAAGTATCTCTGTAGGAGCCATTAATGCTCCTTGAAATCCATGTTCTACAACATGAATAATTGATAAGAATGCTACAATAGTTTTTCCACTTCCTACGTCTCCTTGTAAAAGTCTATACATTCTTTTATTTAAGTTTATATCTTTATATATAGTTTCCAAAACATTTTGCTGGTCTTTTGTTAATTTGAAAGGAAGATTATGTATTAACTTTTCTTTTAATATATTAATATTATTAAGTTTTTTTTGCTCTGTCTTATGTTTATGTTTTCTAATTAAATTTAAAGCAAGCTGTCGTGAAAGAGCTTCATCATAGGCTAACCTCTCATTATATAAATCACTATTTTCGACTTCTTCTAATGTATTTGGGAAATGTAGTTTTAATAGTGATTGATTAAAACTTTTCCAATTCTTATCTTTTACTAATTCTGCGTTGATCCATTCACTAAATTTTGGAACTTCTGAAATAGAATATTTTACTGCATTTTTTATTTTTTTATGGGATAGTCCTGAAGTTAAAGGATAAGTAGTTTCATAAATTGGAATGATTTCTTCTAATTTTTTGCTTTGAATGTTATCTGGATGAATTACTTGCCATTTATTTCCTTTTTTTGACAATTCTCCACTAATTATAATTTCTTTACCTTTTACAAAATTATCTAAAAACCAGCTACGATTAACATTAAAATAAATAATTTCTAATATCTGATTATTTACTTCTAATATTACAATCGATATTTTGGGTTTTTTATAACTAAACCAAGTACTTTTAATTTTACCATTTATGATGATTTTTTTATATATATATTCATCTTTTAAAGAATTTATTTTTACTCTTTTTATAATTGAGTTTGGTAGGTGAAATATAATATCTAATAATCTACTGCCGCATAGTTTATCAAATAAAATTATATTTTTTGGCCCGTAGCCATTTAATTTATCAATTTTATTATATAATTCATCTAGTAATTTTAGAGACATTATGTATTTTGCTCCTACATATATTATAATCACTGTATTTATTATTATATAATGATAACTGTAATATATAATTTTTAAGGATATTATAAAAGTGAATAAAAAACTTAAAAAATTAAAGTTTAGGTCATGGCACCGCGGAATGAGAGAAATGGATATATTAATGGGCGGTTTTTTCGATATGTTTAATAAAGATTTTTCAGAAAAAGAGATTAATGAAATTGAAGAATATATTATACCATTATCTGATAATGATTTATACAATTGTTTCATTAGTAAAATTAGTTGGCCAAGCACATTATCAGATAGCTTAAAAGAGAAATTAGAAATTTATTCAAATAAAAACGGATTGAACAATTCTTAGATCATTTATTAAAGATAATAATACTTTTAATATTGGAGGTATAATTGAAGGTCTCGATGTATTTTCTATTGGAGATACAATTTTAAAAAATAATGATATTTCTATTGTATACGTAGTAAAAAATGAAGATAAATTATACAAAATATCTAAGTTATTTGAACAGCTTTTTCCAGATATTAATTATGTAAATATTCCAGCATGGGATTGTTTGCCTTATGATAGTGTATCTCCTAGTACTCGAGTTTCAGGCGAAAGAATAAATAGTTTTTTAAAAATAATAGATAAAAATAATCCAGTACGTTTAGTGATAATTACAGTAAATGCTTTGATCCAAAAAAATATACCTTTAAAATATTTTCCTAATAATATCAGAGAATTAACTGTAGGCGCAGAAATAAATTTATCCACCTTTGTAAAAAATGCAATTGATACAGGTTATAGAAGGACTGGCAATGTTATAGATATTGGAGAAATTGCTGTTAGGGGTGGTATTGTAGATATTTACTCGCCTAATTATATGGATCCTATAAGAATTGATTTCTTTGGAGATGAAGTGGAAGAATTAAAGTTTTTTGATCCATCAACTCAACTTACAAAAGTTTCAATTAATAATGTAACAGTCTTACCAATTTCTGAAATACTTTTAAATACTGATAATATTAATTTGTTTAAATATAATTACAGAAAAATTTTTGGTAGTAGTGCGTCACAAGATGAATTTTTTCAATCTATATCAGAAGGAATTCATTATCCTGGTTTAGAACATTGGGCTAGTCTATTTTATAAAAAATTAGAATCTATATTTGATATTTTAGGCGATGATTTTTCATATGTTTTTGACAATTCATTTGATGATTATTCTGAAATGCGTTTTGAAGATATAAAAGACTATTTTAATACGCGAGACATAACTTATAAAGAGGCTATAAAAAATAAGAATGTTATTGATTGCTATAAGCCAATATATAGTGATGAATTATATCTAAATGAAACTCAACTAAATACCTTTATTTCTCAAAAATTATCTATAAAAATTTCACCATTTAGAAATCCAAGCCTTGAAAGTAATTTAGAGGGAAAAAATGTTCCTAATTTTTGGTTAAATAAAAAAGCTAAACCAACAGATTTATTTGAGGATTTAATTTCTTTTATAAATAATAAGATAGAAGAAAATTATAAAATTATTATTGCTTGTAAGTCTAACGGTAGTAGAAAAATTTTTTCTGAACAGTTAAATAAATACGGTATTTATAACCTAGACTTTGATGATTCATGGCATATTAAAGACTTTAGCTCCAATAGTAAAATTTCTCTCTTGATAGGTAACTTAGAAAAAGGGTTTGAAATAGAGAATAATATAATAATATCGGAAACAGATATCTTTGGAAAAAAATATTCACGTATAAATAAATCTAAAAAATTAGAAGTTGCTCTTGAAGAAGCAGAATCCTTTACGGTTGGAGATTATTTAGTTCATCTAGAATATGGAGTAGGAAGATATCAAGGACTAAAAGTTGTAGACATTAATCATGTTAAGCATGATTGTTTGGAATTAGAATATTTATCAAAAGATAAATTATTAGTGCCAGTTCAGAATATTAATCTTTTAAGTAAATTTTCTAGTAAAAATTCAGAACCACTTCTTGATAAATTAGGAAGTAAGACATGGAGTAATAAAAAAAGAAAAGTAAAAGAAAAAATTAGAGATATTGCTGAGAATTTAGTTAGAGTTGCTTCTGAAAGAAAGCTTGGAAAAGCAACTAAATTAGTTTGTGATTCTAATGATTATAATGAGTTTGTTTCTAAATTTGAATATTACGAAACGGATGATCAATTAGATGCTATAAAAGACGTATTAAAAGATATAAATTCAGAACAACCTATGGATAGGTTAGTTTGTGGTGATGTAGGTTTTGGTAAGACTGAAGTTGCAATGAGAGCGGCTTATATCGCTGCAAAGTCTAAATCTCAAGTTTTAGTCATTGCACCAACTACTATTTTAGCTCGACAACATTATGAAACTTTTACGAAACGGTTTAGGGATGATAATATTTCTATTGCTCACTTATCTAGATTAACTAAAGATAAAGATAAAAAGACTATTTCTACAAATTTAAAAGATGGCTTAATAGATATAGTCATTGGAACACATACTTTATTATCTGATAAAATTTTATTTAAAAATTTATGTTTAGTAGTAGTAGATGAAGAACAAAGATTTGGTGTAACTCAAAAAGAAAAATTAAAAAACCTAACAATAAATTCTCATATTTTAACTTTAACGGCAACGCCTATTCCTCGTACATTGCATATGGCTTTATCTGGTATTAAAGATTTATCTATAATTGCTTCAGCACCTCAAGAAAGGTTGCCTATTAGATCATTTGTAACTCCTTTTAATGATTTTAATATTACGGAAGGAATTCAAAGAGAGTTACATAGGGGTGGACAGGTGTATTTTATTGTTCCTCGCATTAAAGATATTAAAGATGTTCATAATAAAATCTCTACATTAGTTGATCATGCTTTTATTTCATCCGTTCATGGTAGAATGTCATCAAACGAAATTGAAAACACGATGATGGCTTTTTATGAAGGTAAATGTAACATTTTAATAGCAACCTCTATAATAGAAAATGGATTAGATATACCTAATGCGAATACAATTTTTATTTATAACGCAGATATGTTTGGTCTAGGTCAATTATATCAGTTGAAAGGAAGAGTAGGTAGATCTAATAAGAGAGCATATGCATATTATTTATTAAGTAATAAAAGAACAATTACATCTAATGCAGAAAAAAGATTATATGCTATTCAGTCTCTTGAAGGATTAGGAGCAGGATTTAGCTTAGCTGCCCATGATTTAGATATAAGGGGAGCAGGTAATTTATTAGGTGATGAACAATCAGGCCAGATAAAAGAAGTTGGAGTCAGCTTATACCAACAGCTTCTAAATGAAGCTGTATCTGATTTAAAAGGAATAACAAAAAGTAAAAAAAATATTTTACCTCAAATAAATGTTCAAGCACCTGCACTTATACCAGAAAATTATATATTAGACTTAAGTATAAGATTACAAACTTATAGAAGGCTTGGTAATTTAAGAGAAAATAATGAATTTGAATATTTTAGTATTGAGTTGATTGATAGATTTGGCGCGATCCCTAAAGAGCTTAAATATTTAATAAAAGTTATGAAAATTAAACTAAATTGCGAAGATGCCGGGATTCAGCGTGTTGATAGTGGAATAAATGGTGCGACTTTAGAAGTTATAAATAATGGAAATATTGATCCTGAAACATTTATAAGCTGGCTAAATAATTCTATATATGAAATTAAAATACGAGATGATCAAAAGATTATTCTCAGTTATAAATGGAATACTATAGAAGAAAGACTTGATATATTAGAAGAGATAACTTTTCAAATTAAAAATTTAATAGATAACTAAATTGCATTTTCTAATAAGCAAGTCTCAAATATTTTTTTGAATACTTCACTCTCTTGAGCACCAGATATAGCATAATTATTATTTATAATAAAAAATGGCACTCCTGTAACTCCTTTAGATCTTGAATTTTCATCTGAAGTTCGCACTATATTTTTTAAATCTTTTCTATTTATAAATAAATCTTCATTAAAATTTTTCATATTATGTGATATTGCTATATTAGTTAATTCACTTAAATTTCCTATATTTTTACCTTCGATAAAAAAAGCTTCAAATAATGATTCACATATTTTGTTTTGTAAATTATATTCTTTACTAAGTTCTATTAACATGTGTGAATAGAAAGAATTAGGCATTATAGAAATTTTACTAAAGTTAAAAGAGATGTTCGAAGATAAGCCAGCATTTTTTATTTGCTCATAGACACTTTCCGCTCTTTCCTTTCCACCAAATTTAGTAGAAAGATATAATTCTCTACTTATTCCCTCCATTGGCATAGTTGGATTTAATTGAAATGGATACCAATTAATTTCAAATTCTTGCTCTTTATAATCTTCAATAGCTTTATCTAATCTTTTTTTACCAATATAACACCATGGACAGACAGTATCAGATATTATATCAATTTTTATCATTATATAACCTTAAAAATTTATATTACATGTGGTAAGTAATTATTATATTAAATAAAAAAAAAATAAAGGATAAAAGAATGCATAACACAGCTATTTTAAAAAAAATAAATTTAAATAATAAAACGGCTATAGTTACTGGCGCTTCAAGGGGATTAGGGAGAAGGTTTAGTTATGTATTGAGCAGTTTAGGAGCTAACGTAGTGTTAGCAGCAAGAAATAAAGATAAATTATCAGAAACACAGGAAATTATTAAGCAATCTAATGGAGAGTGCTATACAGTTGATATTGATGTAAATTCAGAAGATTCAATTAATAGTGCATTTAAAAAAGCTGAAGAGAAATATGGTGAAATTTCTATTTTAATAAATAATGCAGGTATTGCTATTTCTAAATCATCACTTAAAACTTCTATTGAAGATTGGGACAATGTAATGAATACAAACTTAAGAGGTGTTTTTGCATGTTCTAAAGTTTTTGCTAATAGGTTAGTGGAGAAAGAAAGTTCTGGTAAAATCGTGAATATTTCATCAATTGCTTCAGAGATTGTTTTGGGTGATTATTTATCTTCATATTGTGCATCAAAGGCTGCTGTAAGTCACCTAACAAGAACTTTAGCTTTTGAATATGCTAAATATAAAATTCAAGTAAATGCAATTGCACCAGGTTATATTTTAACTGACCTCAATAAAAATTTCTTTGATACTAAAGAAGGCAAAGAAATGATAGAAACTATACCTCAAAAAAGATTAGGTAAACCAGAAGAACTTGATGGAGCATTATTATTATTATGTTCTGAATTAGGTTCGTTTATGACTGGAAGTGTTATTAGAGTTGATGGAGGACATGTTATTGGTTAGGTTTTTTTAAAGTAAATCGTTACAATAAGTCCTGGATTATTATTAGACAGTGAAATTGGTGCGTCGTGAAGTTTTAAAATAGCTTTAACCATACTTAATCCAAGTCCATTACCTTCAGTTTGTCTATGTTTCTCTAATCTAACAAATCTATCAAAGACTCTATTAAAATCTTTTTCATCTATGCCTTCTCCGTTATCTCTGAATTCAATATGTATTATATCATTTTCATTAAATAGGTTTATTTCTATAAAGCTTTTTTTATTATTTTTTGAATATTTAATCGCGTTATCAATTATATTTGTAAAGCATTGTGTTAGTAATATCTTATTTCCAAATAACTGAAGATTATTTTGAATTTTACTTTTAAAAATAATATTTTTTTCTTCTATTACTGGCTTATATATTTCAATAATAGAACTAATTAAAAAAGATATATTTATTAACTTAAAGTCTTGTTTTTTTTCACTTTCAAAGCCAGCTATATCAAGTAGAGCATTAAATATTTTAATCAGGTTATCAGCTTCAACAATCGCTTGAGATATATATTGTGTGCTATTTTTATTCTTAACTTTTAAAGAGAGTAATTCTAAATTGGACTTTAACTTTGTTAGAGGTTTCTTTAAATCATGAGCAATATTTCCAGAAATATTTTTAGAATTTTCAACTAACTCATCTATTCTCTCTAACATTCTATTAACATTAGTTGCAATTTGTTTATATTCATTATTAATTGTTTTATTATTAATTCTTCCATTTAAATCGTTATCTGTAATATTTTGTATAGCGTTATTTAGTATATTTACTTTCGTTAAGCTGTATCTGCCTAAGAATATGCTTCCAAATATACCGGATAATAAAATAAAAATAATAGTGAATATCATTAGGTTAGTAAGTGCATTAGAAATTAAAAATTCTGGCTGAATATCTCTTCCAACTAAAAGTTTAGTACCATTCTTAAATACAATAATTCGTGCCCTACTATTATGAGTAATGATTTCAGATCCAAGAGAACGGCTTATTTCAAAAGTAATAAAGCCATCGTTACCAATTTTTTCCTCAGGCCATGAATTAAGATTTCCAGCTATTTTTTCATTAAATGAATCTGTTGCAATATAAATTGCTGTATTTTGGTTTTTAGATCTTTGATTTATGGCTAAATATAATTGTTGAGGCCCATATTTTAAGAAAGTTTTTACTAAATATTCGTACTCTATATTTATAACTCTATTATTTTCTTTCTTCATTACTTTATATGTAAATTCATATACTGAAATTGATAATACTATAATTATAAATATAAAAAATATAGAAAAAATTAAGACTGTTTTGGCAGTTAATGCTTTAAAGTAATTCAAAAACATATTAAGTTTCATTATATTGGATGCTATATCCAGCGCCTCTGATTGTTTGAACTAGTTGCTCTTTATGACCTTTATCAATTTTTTTTCTTAATCTACTTATATGCACGTCTATAATATTAGTTTGTGGGTCAAAGTGTAAGTCCCATACTTTTTCAAGAAGCATAGTTCTTGTAATTACTTCATTAGAGTTTTCCATTAAAACTTCTAATAGTTTATATTCTTGAGGTTGTAAATTAATCAATATAGAGTTTCTAGTAACTTTTCTACTTTTTTTATTTAGTACTAAATCATAAACTTTTAATATATCAATATCACTTTTTGGATTTTGTCTTCTATTTAAGGCTTCAATTCTAGCAATAAGTTCAGAAAATGAGAAGGGTTTTGTTAAATAATCATCTCCACCAGCCTTTAGCCCTTGTACTTTATCATCTACTTCTCCTAAAGCAGATAAAAATAGAACTGGAGTAGTAATTTTATTATTTCTTAATTTAGTTACAATGGTTAAGCCATCTATTTCAGGAAGCATTCTGTCTAAGATTATAATATCATGCTCAGCTAAATATGCTGCATCTAATCCTTCGTTGCCACTAGAAAATCCATCAACAATGTGACCAAATTCCTTAAGCCCTTTTTTGATAAAGGATAATGTTGATAAATCATCTTCAATTAGTAATATTTTCATAATAGATTTCTTAAATAAGTGATTTTTTCTAATTTAATCTAACATTTTATAAATAACCCAGCAACATGAGAAAAACTGGGTTAATTATAATATTTATAAAAGAGCTTTATGTATAATAAAGATACTCTACATAATTTATAGTTGCAGTATTATTGCTAAAATATTAAAAATTGTTAATAATTCATTATTAATTTTATACATCTAAGAATGGAGTCTTTTTATGAATTTAAAATTTAGCCAAGAAGATATAAAGTTTAAAGAAGAAGTTAGAGATTTTATCATTCAAAATTTAGACAAGAATACACAAAAGAAAATTAATAATGGACATCATTTAAGTAAAGATGATTTAGTTAATTGGCAAAAGAAATTATATCAAAAGGGCTGGATGGCTCCAAATTGGCCTGAGGAACATGGAGGAACAGGATGGAGTATCACTCAAAGATATATATTTGATGAAGAATGTGGAGCAGCAGCAGCTCCTTCTGCTTTGCCATTTGGAGTAACTATGGTGGCTCCAGTTATAATTAAGTTTGGAACTGAAGAGCAAAAATCAAAATATCTTCCAAGAATTTTATCAAGTGAGGATTGGTGGTGCCAAGGATATTCAGAGCCTGGTTCAGGTTCTGATCTAGCTTCTTTGTCTACTAAGGCTCAAGAAATTGATGGAGGTTATATTATAAATGGTACAAAAACATGGACCACATTGGCACAGCATGCTGATATGATGTTTATTCTAGTCAGAACAAATTCAGATTGTAAACCTCAAGAAGGAATTTCATTTATGCTTTTAGACATGAAATCTCCAGGTGTATCTGTTAAGCCTATTATTACATTAGATGGAGGCCATGAGGTAAATATGGTTTATCTTGAAAATGTAAAAGTACCTAAAGAAAATTTAATTTATGAAGAAAATAAAGGATGGACAGTAGCTAAATATCTATTAGGGCATGAAAGAACTTCTATTGCTGCTGTATCTAGATCAAAAAAAGCTTTATCAAAAGTACGAGAGATAGCTAAATTAAATATTAATGGAGATTCTACTTTAGGTGATGATTCAAGGTTTATTGATAAGGTAACTAAATGTGACGTTAGACTTCAAGCATTAGAATATGCAGAGTTAAAGAGTATTTCTGACGATGTTAAAGGTATTCCTCCTGGGCCTGAAGCTAGTATGCTAAAAATTAGAGGTTCTGAAATTCAGCAGGAAATAACAGAGCTTGTATTAGAGGCAAGTGGATATTATGCAAACCCTTACCAACCAAATATAATGGACGTAGGTAATAATGAATTGTTAATTGGTCCAGAATGGTCTTCGGCTGCTGCACCAAAATACTTTAATACAAGAAAAACAACTATTTATGGTGGTTCTAACGAAATACAAAAAAATATTCTAGCTAAAATGGTATTAGAACTTTAAGGAGTAATTAAGTGGATTTATCTTTAAATGAAGATCAAGAATTAATAAAGGGGTCTGTAGAAAAATTTATATTTGAAACTTATGATAGTGAAAGTAGAAGAAAAACTATAAAAAATAATCTTGGTTCAGATGATAATATTTGGAAACAATTTGCTGCATTAGGTTGGTTAGGTTTGCCTTTTTTAGAGAAAGATGGAGGTTTTGGCGGGGATTTAATGGATCTTAATATCATAATGGAGGCCTTTGGTAAGGGATTAGTTATAGAACCATATGTATCTACTGTAATCTTATCAGGTTCAATTTTATCTATGTGTTCAGAGAGTACTATTAGAAATAAAATTATTAATAATATAATAAATGGAGTTAACAAAGTATCATTTGCTTATGCTGAACCTAATTCTAGATTTAATGTAAGTGATGTTAGTACTATTGCTAAATTAGAGGATAATCAGTGGATAATAAATGGACATAAATCTGTAGTTTTTGGAGCAGGTCAAGCAGATTACATTATAATTTCTGCTAGAACAAGTGGAAACAGATATGATGAATCTGGAATATCTTTATTTGTTATTGAAAAAAATAATCCCGGTATAGAAATACAAGATTACCCAACAGTAGATGGCTTTAAGGCGGCAGAAGTTAGTCTTAATAATGTAATTATATCTCCTGAACACATAGTTAGTGATGAAAATGAAGCTTATAAAATAATAAAGATGTCTATTGATAAAACACTTGTAGCTGTAGCTGCTGAGGCATCAGGTATAATGTCAAAAATGTACGAGATGACTCTAGAATATATAAAAACTAGAAAACAGTTTGGTGTGGCAATAGGAAAATTTCAAGCTATACAGCATAGAACTGTTGAAATGTTAATCTTAAGTGATGAAATGAAGTCGCTAGCATCTATGGCAGCTTTAAAATCTAATGGTAGCTCAGAAGGAAATAAATCAGTTTATGCCTCTAAAATTCATATAGGTATTGGAGGGAGAAAATTAGCTCAAGAGGCTATTCAGTTGCATGGTGGTATGGGAGTTACTGAAGAAATGGAAATAGGGCAATATTTTAAAAGACTTACTATGCTAGATACATTTTTAGGTAATTCTGATTATTATTTAGGTGCTTATTCTAAAATAAGTTAATATTTATATATATGGCATTCAATAATAGAAATAATTTTCATTCTTTTCCATTAACCAAAAATTTTGGTTGTTTAGGCTTCTTAATTGGAGCAATTGTAATATCAGCTATTTTGTTTCTTGGTTTTTTTGTTGGTTTATTTATTTTAGGAGTATTTGCAATATATTATA
>JAYGEJ010000162.1:0-4810 GCA_046582425.1 Alphaproteobacteria bacterium | reverse complement strand
TATAGATTTTTCATCTGACACGTCACATTCGAAAATATCTCTAGCATTTGCTTTTTCAGCAAGAGGAACTATCCTTTTCTTTAATGCTTCTCCTTGATAGGTTAAAATTATATCCGCACCGTTATCAGACAAAGTTTTTGTAACTCCCCATGCCAGTGATCTTTCATTTGCTACCCCCATTACAATTCCAATTTTATTTTTCATAATATTGCTGTTAATTATAGATTCTTGTTTTGAATTGTTTTTTGCGTCCATATTTTTTCCTAGTATAAATAAATTATTTTTTTTAATAATTAAATCAAAAACATATTCTTAAAAAAAGTAGTTTATTTATAATAGGAAAAAATATGGACTCAAAAAACAATTCAAAACAAGAATCTATAGTTAATAGCAATATTATGAAAAATAAAATTGGAATTGTAATGGGGGTTGCAAATGAAAGATCGCTAGCATGGGGGGTGACAAAAACTTTATCTGATAACGGTGCGGATATAATTTTAACCTACCAAGGAGAAGCATTAAAGAAAAGGATAGTTCCTCTTTCTGAAAAAGCAAATGCTAAAGATTATTTTGAATGTGACGTATCAGATGAAGAATCTATAAAAAATACATTTGATAAAATTTATAAAAAATATGGAAAAATAGATTATATTGTACATGCAATTGCTTACTCTGATAAAGAAGAACTTAAAGGTAAGTATATAGAAACATCTAAAAAGAACTTTTTACAATCTATGGAAATTTCCTGTTATTCTTTCACATCAGTTGCAAACCATGCCTCAAATATAATGAATGATGGCGGAAGCATGTTAACATTATCTTACTATGGAGCAGAAAAAGTAATTCCACATTATAATGTAATGGGTGTAGCGAAAGCAGCATTAGAAGCAAGTGTTATGTATCTTGCTGCTGATTTAGGTGGAAGAGAAATAAGAGTTAATGGTATTTCAGCTGGCCCAGTAAAAACTTTAGCTGCTTCAGGTATTGGTGATTTTAGATATATTCTTAAATGGAATGAATATAATGCTCCTCTTAAGAGAAATACTAATTTAGATGATGTAGGAGGAGCTGCATTATTTCTTTTATCAAATTTATCGTCTGGAACAACCGGTGAGATCTTACATGTTGATTCTGGTTATCATGTTGTAGGAATGAAATCTCCAGACGCACCAGATATATCGGTTGTATAGCAATGGCCAGTAACTCTTTTGGTAATATTTTTAGATATACTACTTTTGGTGAAAGTCACGGACCAGAAATAGGATGTGTTATAGACGGCGTGCCTCCAGGTATTAAATTAACTAATGAGGATATTCAACGTGATCTAAATAAAAGAAGACCAGGCTCATCAAAGTTTGTTACGCAAAGAAAAGAAAAAGATATTGTAAGAATATCTTCAGGGGTTTTTGAAGGAAAAACAACAGGAACACCGATAGCTTTATTAATTAAAAATGAAGACCAAAAATCTAAAGATTACCATGATATTAAGAATACATATAGGCCATCTCATGCAGATTATACATATCAAGAAAAATACGGAATAAGAGATTATAGAGGAGGAGGAAGGTCTTCAGCGAGAGAAACAGCTATGAGAGTTGCAGCCGGCGCAGTTGCAAAGAAAGTTCTATCTAAAGTAATAAGTAAAAAAATAGAAATTATTGGGTCTGTCATTCAATTAGGTGAACATAAAATAAATAAAAATAAATGGCATAAAAATAACATTAGTAAAAATGACTTTTTTTGCGGAGATCAAACCTCAGTTCCTATTTGGGAAGATTATTTAACTAGAATAAGAAAAAAAGGATTATCATGTGGGGCTATCATAGAAGTAATAGCAAAAAATATTCCTGTCGGATTTGGAGAACCTATATATCAAAAACTAGATGCAAATATTGCAAGTGCTCTTATGAGTATAAATGCTGTTAAAGGAGTAGAAATAGGTGATGGATTTTCAGTTGTTGATTTGACAGGAGAAACTAATGCAGATGAAATTAGAATAGATAAAAATAAGAATGTTAAATTTCTATCTAATCATGCAGGAGGAATTTTAGGTGGCATCTCTTCTGGACAAGATATCATTAGTAGGTTCGTAGTAAAACCAACGAGTTCAATTTTACATTCCAGAAAAACAATAACTAAAAGTAAAAAAGAAACAAATATTATTACTAAAGGTAGACATGATCCATGTGTAGGAATTAGAGCTGTGCCAGTAGGTGAGGCAATGATTTCTATAGTGTTAGCTGATCATGCTTTACAACACATAGCTATCACTAGGACTTTAAAAAATGAAAAATAAAGAGAAGAATAATTATATTTGGGATTTAGATATTGAGCCTAAATTAGATATCCTTGATGAAGAAATGACAAGATATATTGAAGTATGTAAAGAAAAATTGGGCATGGTTCCTAATGTAATATTAGCAAATGCTTCAGATAGAGAGAGATTAAAAAACTTTGTTAATTTTTATAATAGATTAATGTTAAAGGATGGATGTTTATCAAAATTAGAACGTGAAATGATAGCAGTTGTAGTATCTAGTTGTAATAAATGTTTTTATTGCTTAATAGCTCATGGTGCTGCAGTAAGACAACTTAGTAATAATCAAGTTCTTGGTGATGAGTTAATGATAAACTATAGGTCTGCGAACTTAAGTGATAGGCAAAGATTAATGTTAGATTTTTCCCATAAACTTACAGAAACTCCAAGTAAAGTAGAAAATTCAGATAGAAATATACTGCGTAAAGCAAATTTTTCAGATGAAGAGATACTTGAAATTATAGAGGTAGCTAGTTTCTTTAACATGTCTAATAGAATAGCAGTTGGAACTGATATGCGGCCTAATGAAGAATATCATAATATGGCTAGAAAATAATTATTTACTAGCATAAATTAAATATTCAATATTTCCTTTCGCTCCCTTAATGGGACTTTCAATTATTTGATTTACTTTCCAACACATTTTATTTTCCATCCATGAACTAATATTTAAGCAAACTTGATTTCTTAATTGTTCATCTTTGACAACTCCTCCTTTAGAAATAAATCTTTTTTCAAGCTCAAATTGTGGTTTAATCAAAGCTATTAATTTTGCTGTTTTAGAACATAATTTAATTGGTTCTGGAAGAATTTTAGTCAAACTTATAAAACTAGCATCACACACTAATATATCAATATTTTCTATTATATCTTCCCTACTAAGATATCGCGCATTTTTACGTTCAATAGAAACTACTTTTGGATTATTTAATATTTTTTCATGAAGTTGGCCATATCCCACATCAATCGCATATAACTTTTTAGCACCATTTTGTAATAAAACATCACTGAAACCTCCGGTTGATGCTCCAATATCTAATGCTGTTAAACCATTTACTTTAAGCCTAAAAATTTTTAATGCATGATCTAGCTTAATACCACCTCTAGAAACCCATGGATGCAATGGCCCTCTATACACTATATCTGCATCTTTAGAAATTGAATACCCAGGCTTATCTAATTTTTTTTCTTCTAGATATACCTTACCTGATATAATTAGAGATTGTGCAATTGATTTAGTTTCAGCAAAACCTTTATTCATTACTAATTCATCAAGACGAATTTTAATTTTTTTCATTTTTTTCTATCTAAAATATAATCTGTAAGCAAGTTTAAATAAATAGCTTTACGACCATAGCCTGAAAGAATATCTTTAGCTTCACTAATAAGACTCATAGCTATTTTTTTAGATTTATGCTCGCCATATAAATTAATAAAACTGAATTTTCCCTTTATTTTATCTTTATTAGTTTTTTTACCAAGTATTTTTTCATCTCCTTGTATATCTAATAAATCATCTTTTATTTGAAAAATCTTACCTATTGAACTGCCGTAATTATGCATATTTTCATAATCTTTTGTTGAGCCTTTTCCTAAGATTGAACCAAAACAAGTTGCGCAGCTAATTAAAGCTCCTGTCTTCATTTCATTCATAATGTTAACGCTATTCATATTCTTATTTTTAGGAAATAAATCTAAAACTTGCCCTCCAACCATACCTCCGCTTCCAGCAGATTTAGACAACAGTGATATTAATTCAATACATATATTTTGATCTATATTTTTATAATTATTTACTAATAAATTAAAAGAATCGGTTAATAAGGCGTCCCCTGAAAGTATAGCTGTGGCCTCATTATATTTTTTATGAAGAGTTTCTTTTCCTCTTCGCATATCATCATCATCCATAGAGGGTAAATCATCATGAATTAATGAATAAGTATGAACCATTTCTATAGCAATTGCAGCATAAATAGAAACGTCAAATTCTACTTCAAATAAGTTAGCGCACTCATTTACTAGGAAAGGCCTAATTCTTTTTCCACCTGTTGAATTAATATAATGAATACTATCTTTTAAAGTTTTTGGTGTATTTTTAATAAAATATTTTTGATTATAAAATCTATCAAATTTTTGAGTAAACCTTTTTAAATATTCTAAAAAATTAATTCTATTCTCTTCTATTTTTTCAGTCACTCCGTCTCCAATGATTTCGTAGTCAAATCACCATCTTTATCTACTTCAATTTTTTCTATACGTAACTGAGCTTCTTTTAATTTTTTTTCACAATGTTCTTTTAATTTTGTTCCTCTCTCATAAGCTTCTACAGCTTTATCAAGATCTATTTCACCTGAATCTAACTGATTAACTATTTCTTCTAATGATTTTAAAGCTGTTTCAAAATTCATATTATTTATATCTTCTTCTGTACTATTATCTGACATTTAACAAATCCAATATTTTTATAAAAATTATATAATAATAATAATATAT
>JAYGEJ010000138.1:0-6169 GCA_046582425.1 Alphaproteobacteria bacterium | reverse complement strand
CAATACTTATAATGATTTAGAAACGGCATATAATTCTATTAAAGGAATGTCAGTATTAAAGACTCGCCGTTTTGGATATGATGGTAAAGGGCAAATAAAGCTAGATAATGATGCAGATTTGGATAAAGCTTGGAAAGATATAGAAAGTAATGAATTAATATTAGAAGAATTTATTCCCTTTAAAAGGGAATTAAGCATTATTGTTGCCAGAGATCTAAATGGTAAAATAGTACTGTACGATGTTGTTGAAAATAGGCATAAAAATCATATTTTAGATCAAACAATTGCCCCTGCTCCAAATATATCTCAAGATGTAATTAATTTAGCAAAAAATATAGCAATAAAAATTGCGACTGAGCTTAATTTAATAGGCTTGCTAGCTATAGAGTTATTTGAACTTGATGATGGAGAGCTTTTAGTTAATGAAATAGCACCGCGTCCACATAATTCAGGACATTGGACTATGGATGGATGCGTTACAGACCAATTTGAACAAGCAGTAAGAGCAACTTTAGGAATTGAATTAGGAAGTGCAGATAGGTTATTTAATATCACTATGCAAAATTTAATTGGAGATGATATATTTTTAGCTGAAAATTTTATAAATGATCCTAAAGCAAGAGTTCATAATTATGGAAAAAAGGAAGTTAGAGCAGGAAGAAAAATGGGCCATATAAATCATATTATATCATAAAACAAATATTATACCTTTATAGATTTAAATTCTTTTATAATAACAATTAATTTATTAAAAATATTAAAATTAGATATCTTAGATTTAATAGAAGCAGATTTTTTTCCAAATTGTAGAACTTCGTCAATTCTTCTATTTAAAAATAATTTAGTTTCTTTAATATCTTTTTTTGAATCACTAAACCAGCAAAGTAAAGTTGAAAGATATACCCAAGATAATAAAAGTCTTTTGGTATAATGATTATAATCTGTAGAAGTATCTCCGGCCAATTTCCATATTAAATCTGCCGTATTCCATAAGTTTTTAACAGATTTTATTGGATTTGATGATTCACTAACAAATATATGTTTAATTGCATCTTTATTTTTTTGAAATATCTCTAGCCTTATAATAACTCCATTATAAATTTTATCACGAATTCTTATATTTTTATTTTTTAGCCGGTTTATTTTTTTTAACATTTCTATATCTATTTCATTAAAAAAATATTCCTTTAATTCATATATTCCTTCAGGAAATAATCTTCCCAAAGTTCCTTCTGAAAAATTACAATTTTCGGCTGCCTTAATAAGCATATTTTTATTAAATCCATAGGTATTAATATCAACAAGTGCCTGATTTAAGATTTTTTTTCTTTGCCTTTCATAGCTTAATTTTTCTTTATTCATTTTTACTAACCCAATGTTTTGCTTCGCTTACAAATTGTAATGAAGATAAATCTTTCATTCTATGAGGGTATAGTATGCCAAATAAATGATCACATTCATGTTGGACAACTCTAGCATCGAAACCTTCTACAATAGTTTCTATTTTATTTCCTTTAAGATCTAGTCCTGAATATTTAATTTTATTTGGGCGAACTACTTGTCCCCTCAGTCCAGGCACAGAGAGGCATCCTTCCCAATCGATACTTGTTTCCTTAGTTAAAACATCTATTTTAGGATTAACTAATGTTATTAATTTAGTTTCTTTTCTATCATCAGATAAGGTTTCAAAAATGACTAATTGAAGTGAAACATGTACTTGAGGTGCTGCTAGTCCAACACCATTTCCTAGATCATCAAGTGTTTCTAACATATCATCCACTAATACTTTTATTTTAGGATCCGTTGGATCATCCACTTCTTTAGCTTTCTGTAAGAGTATTGGATGTCCCATCTTAGCAATTTTCAATATAGCCATAATATTTTTACCAATTTAATATATTTTTATATTAAAATATATTTCTTATTACTTCACTTATACTTATTCTTATGTTAATACCACACCTTATATCTATAATAATATATATTATTATTGAAATTAATGTAAGGCGAGGAGTAAGAAGTGCAAGTAATAGTTAGAGATAATAACGTAGATCAAGCTTTAAAAGTGCTAAAGAAAAAAATGCAAAGAGAAGGTATGTATCGCGAAATGAAAAAAGGAAGGTCGTTTGAAAAACCTTCTGAGAAGAAAGCGCGTGAAAAAGCCGAAGCCGTTAGAAGATGGAGAAAATTACAAAGAAAGAAAGAGATGACTGAAGAATAAAGCAGTTTCTTAATTTACTAAATTTTTAATTCTTTTATTATTATATAAATTTTCCAAATTTTCACATACAAATTTAAATCTTCTATCCCATAATTGACTGCTCCAAGCGGATGAATGTGGAGAGAAAGTTATGTTATCTAATTTATGAAGAGGATATTTTGAGGGATATAACTTATTTGTAACACTATTTTTAGGGTAATTATACCAAACATCAATAACTGCAGCTCTAATTATTTTATTTTTTAAAACTTTATATAAATCAGCTTCATTAATTATCGGTCCTCTAGCAATATTTATAATTACTGAATTTTTATTCATGTTTTTCATTAAATTAAAATTTATTAAATTTTTCGTTTCATCATTAAGCGGGCAGGCAATTATTAAATAATCAAATTTTTTTATCTCTTTCTTAATATTTTTAATTGAGAGAAAATTAATATACTTATTTGATTTATATTTATCAATATTTCTAACTAGGGATGATATATTCATTTTAAAAGCTTTAGCTCTTTTAGCTATTTCTTTTCCTATATGTCCATATCCAATAATGCCTAAATTTTTATTAAGTAGCTCTCCATGGAATGAAGAACTTGAAAAGTATCCTTTCCAGTTTCCTTTTTTTAATTGTACATTCATTTTATTTAAATTTATTTCAGCTTCTAGCATAGATAGAAGGCAATATTCTGCAATTGGTACTTCATGCTCAAATGTATTACTTACCTTGCAGCCTTTAGGAACAGATTCAAAGTGAATATTATCAAAACCCGCTGCCGGTATTTGAATTAATTTTAATTTAGGAGCATTTATATATTTATTTGGCCAACGAGTTGTTATAAAGACATCAGCATCTAATAATTCTCTTGAAAGTTCTCCAGGTTTTTTATCTACACTAACAATATTATAATTAGATAAAACACCTTTATATCTAAAATTTTCTTCTAAATATTTTTTAAAATCAATATCTAATCCACCAGGTATTACTATTTTAAGTTTTTTTTTAGTCATTTTTTCAAACTTTTATTATATAAGTTGTTATATATATAATAAATTTACTATTTGTAAAAGAATTGTTAGGAGGTACTAAATGATAGTAGAGCAAATATGGACCGGTAACGCTTATAGAAATTATAATTATCTTATTGCTTGTCCTCATACTGGAGAAGCTATTGCTATAGATCCATTAGAATTTCAGATGTGCTTTGATAAAGCAAAAGAAAAAGGATGGGATATTACTAAAATACTTAATACGCATGAACATGGCGATCATACGGGTGGTAATATAAATTTAATTAATCTTACTGATGCAGAAGTGATGGCACCTGAAGGAGCCTCTAAAAATATTCCAGGAATGACAATAGGTTTAATAGAGGGAGATGTAGTAAAAATAGGAAAAGAAGTAGAATTAGAAGTTTTAGATACACCTGGCCATACTATGACTCATATATGTCTCTTTTCTCAGACCGATAAACCAGTTTTATTTTCAGGAGATACTATATTTGCTGCGGGAGTAGGTAACTGTCATAATGGAGGTAACCCAGAGGAACTGTATGAAACATTTCATAGAAAATTTCGTAATTTACCAGATGTAACTTTGGTATATCCAGGACATGATTATTTAAAAACTAATTTAGAATTTACTCTAGATAGAGAACCAAATAACAATGAAGCACAAAAATTACTAAATTCTATAAAAAACGCAGATGCTGGAAGTACAATAACTAATCTAAAAATAGAAAATAATATCAATACTTTTTTTAGGCTATCTAATAATACTATAATTAATAGATTAAGAGATAGCTTTCCAGAATTATCTAGTAACCCATCGCAAAAAGAAGTCTTTTTATTACTTAGAAAGCTGAGAAACAAGTGGTAGCATAAGTTCTACTAGTTATATGGAATAAAAATGGAAAGATCATTTAAAAAAGAAATTGAAGCTTTAAAACTTGGCGAAGGCGATATATTTGAAGGTGAAGGAATATTAGCCGTTACAAAAGCATTATTGCAATCAGGTGTTTCCTATGTGGGAGGATATCAAGGCTCACCAGTTTCAAACTTATTGGATGTAATGGTTCAGGCAAAAGATTATATGAATGAATTGGGAGTCCATGTTGAGGCATGTGCTAATGAATCTTCTGCTGCTGCCATGCTTGGCGCTTCAATAAATTATCCAGTAAGAGGAGCAGTTACTTGGAAATCAATAGTTGGAACTAATGTAGCCTCTGATGCTTTATCGCATTTAGCTTCAGTTGGAGTCCTTGGAGGTTCACTAATTATTATTGGAGAAGACTATGGTGAAGGCTCGAGTATAATTCAAGAGAGGACTCATGGAGTAGCTTTAAAATCAACTATATGGCTTATGGACCCTAGACCAAATTTAGAGGTAATTGTAAGAACAGTTCATAAAGCGTTTGAGCTTTCTGAGTATTCTCATACTCCTGTTATGATGCAATTAAGAATTAGAACTTGTCACTTACAAGGTAAGTTTATTACAAAAAATAATATTAAACCTAAAATTTCTAGCACTAATAAAGTTGGAGAGGTAGCTCCCCATAATTATGATTTAATTGCACACCCACCTAGTACTTATGCACAAGAGAAACTAAAATATGGACAAAGAGCAAAACTGGCAAAGAAGTTTATATCGAACAATTCTTTAAATGAATTTTTTGAAGGAGAAATAAAAGAAGTAGGACTTATTGTGCAGGGAGGACTCTATAATAATTTAATATCTGCTTTAAAAGAACTTAATATATCAGATAGTTTAGGAAATTCAAAAATATCAATTTATGTTCTAAATATCGTTCATCCTCTTATTCCTGAGGAAGTTATAACTTATGCTAGAAAATTTAAAGCTGTTTTAATTATTGAAGAAGGACAACCGCAATATATAGAACAGGAATTAGGATTATTATTTCATAAGGAAAAAATAGAAGTTAGCCTGATTGGAAAAGATGTATTACCTATGGCAGGGGAGTATACATCTGAAGTAATCCATAAAGGTGTATTTAATTTTATTAAACAGTATATTCCTAATTTTTCTAGTTTTTCTAATTTAGATTATAATATTGAGGTAGATCAATTAAGAGAAAAAGCATTTTCATCATTAGGTGAAATTGTTCCACCTAGGCCTCCCGGTTTTTGTACTGGCTGTCCTGAAAGACCATTTTTTGCTGCTTTAAAAATGATTGAAAAGGATACTGGAAAAATTCATGTTTCTACAGATATTGGGTGTCATTCTTTTGCTACTTTCCCTCCTTTTTCTTTTGGGCAATCCATTTTGGGATATGGAATGAGCTTAGCTGCAAGTGCAGGCGTGCAGAGCTTTTCTTCAAAAAGGCCAATCGCAATAATGGGAGATGGAGGATTTTGGCATAATGGTTTATTAAGCGGGGTAGCATCAAGATTATTAAATAATTCTGATGGTATTTTAGTAATACTTCAAAATGGTTATACTTCAGCAACAGGAACTCAAGATCTTATATCAACTCCTGAGTCAGAGAATAGGAAACTTGCTGCTTCTTCTAGTTCTACTAGTACAGATAAAACAATAGAAAAAGCTTTAGAGGGACTAGGTGTAAAATGGCTTAAAACTGTTCACACTTATGAAGTTGGAGCTGTGAAAAAAGTCTTAAATGAGGCTATAGAAAGTTCCTATAATGGTTTAAAGGTAATAATTGCAGAAGGAGAATGTCAATTAGAAAGACAAAGAAGATTAAAGCCTATAAAGAATAATGCAATAAAAATGAAAAAAAGATTTGTGAGAATAAGGTATGGTGTTGATGAAGATACTTGTACAGGAGATCATTCTTGTATACGGCTCTCAGGTTGCCCCACACTTACAGTTAAACCTTCAAGTGATCCCCTTAAATTAGACCCCGTTGCACATGTTACTGATGGATGTGTAGGATGTGGTTTATGCGGAGAAAATGCAATAGAAGCAACTTTATG
>JAYGEJ010000181.1:0-3367 GCA_046582425.1 Alphaproteobacteria bacterium | reverse complement strand
TCACCAAGATTTTTCTGAAGATACATACAGAGTTTTAACAGCTGTTGACTCAGCGGTAATGGTTTTAGATGGAGCTCAAGGAATTGAAACACAAACAAAAAAATTATTTGAAGTTTGTCGATTAAGAGATATGCCAATAGCAACATTTATAAATAAAATGGATAGAGAGTCTAAAGACCCATTTGATTTAATAGATGAAATTGAACAAACATTACAAATAGATGTTTGTCCAGTTAGTTGGCCAATAGGAATGGGTAATAGGTTTTTAGGATGTTATGACCTTATTAAAGATCAACTCATTTTAATTAATAAATCAGATAAAAACAAAAAACCTGAGATTATAGATACTTTAAAAGGTTTAGAGGATCCAGAACTAGAAAAGAGAATCCCTATAGAAGCACTTAAAGAACTTCGTGAACAAATAGAGATGGTGAAAGGATTATGTAAACCTTTTGATAAAAAGGCTTACTTAGATGGAAATTTAACTCCTATTTATTTTGGAAGTGCTATAAATACTTTTGGAGTTCAAGAATTATTAAATGGGCTTGCTGAAATAACTCCTTCTCCTAGAATACAACCTTCTATTGAGAGGGGTGTAGTTCCAGAAGAAAATAAAGTGTCTGGTTTTATATTTAAAATTCAAGCTAATATGGACCCTAAGCATAGAGATAGAATAGCTTTTATGCGTTTATGTTCTGGGCACTTTAAAAGAGGAATGAAACTTAAACAAATTAGAACAGAAAAAAGTATAACTCTTCATAATGCTATACTCTTTTTAGCACAAGATAGAGAGTTGGCAGAAGAAGCATTTGCTGGAGATATAATAGGCCTTCCTAACCATGGTAATTTACATATTGGAGATACTATAACAGAAGGAGAAAATTTAAATTTTACTGGATTGCCAAGCTTTGCTCCGGAGTTTCTTCAAAAAGTTAGACCAGAAGACCCTCTACTTACTAAACATTTAGGAAAAGCTTTACAACAACTAGCAGAAGAAGGAGCAGTATCGACTTTTAAAAGGCATCTGGGTGGAGATTGGATTGTAGGAGTAATTGGACAATTACAATTTGAAGTACTTGCTGATAGAATAAGAACAGAATATGAAGTTCCTGTTATATTTGAAAATAGTAATTTAGTGACAGCTAGATGGATTAAATGTAATGATAATAATACCCTCAATAATTTTCTTAAGAAATATACCGATGCTACGTGTGATGATCATAAAGGAAACCCTGTCTTTTTAGCTAGAAATAATTGGCATTTAGATCATACAATAGAGGAATGGCCAACAATTAAATTCTTAAAAGTTAAAGAACATAGTAATTAGTTATCTTTTAACATTAGCTCTCGTACTTGGTATACCAAATTCATCATAGCAAATTTGAGCTAAATAGCTTATACCATCTTTAATAGCTCTATCTTTAGGATTAGCAAAACATAATCGTATTTTGTTAATACCTTCTTCAGGTTTACTAACCCACTCTGAGCCAGGATTAAGTGCTACGCCTTTTTCAGATGCAGCTTTAAATAACTTATCGGTATCTATAGCATCTGGAAAGGTTATCCAGATAAAAATTCCTCCTTTAGGCTTGGTAAATTCTGCAATAGAACCAAATTCCATATCAAGACATTGCATCATTAAATCACATTTTCTTTCTAACTCTATTACAAGTTTATCTGCATGTTTTTTATAATTACTTTTACAAAAATCTGCCAAAATCATCTGTTCAATTGCCCCTGAACCTCCATCATTTTTGTATGCTAATATTTTACTTATAGCTTTCCAAGAAGCAATTATATAACCTACCCTTAAAGCAGGAGCTATAGACTTAGAAAAAGAGCCACAATAAATAACTCTTTCATCATTACATAAAGAATATATAGATTTAGGTCTTTTTCTATCCCATGTTAAATCAGCATAGCAATCATCTTCAAAAATAAGAAAATTATATTTTTTTGCAATTTCAAGTATCTCTCTTCTTCTTTCTTCAGGCATAACTGTAGCAGTTGGGTTTTGTACTGTTGGGATAGTGTATAAATATTTTGGAGAAATATCTTTTGCTTTTAACATTTCTAATGTTTGTATCAAATGTTCAGGACAAATACCTTCATCATCAAGTTTAATACCTATATGTTTTACTTCTAAACTTTCTATTCTAGAAATTGCTCCTCCATATGTAGCTTCTTCTACTAAAACGGTATCATCTTTTTTCAAAAGTAGTTTATTTACCAAATCAAGAGCTTGAAGAGAACCAGAAGTAAGCAAAATATTACTAGTATCAATTTTCATACTTGTATAATCATCTAAATAGGAAACTAAAAATTCTCTTAGAGCCAAATTACCTTGGGGACCACTATTGTGACCATATAGAGCTAAATTTTTTCCCTCTTTTAAAAGCACACTTTCTGCTGACTTAACTAATTTCTTTATAGGTATATTTATCTCAGAGTTATGTCCTCCAACAAAATTATACTCGGGAAAACCATTATAAGACCCAGTTGCATTAGGCAAACCCTCAGCAAAAAAATTTTCTAACTTATAACTCATTATAGTTCAACTTTATTTATATTATACTCATTAAAAGCTTTAAATGTGGCTTCAACTGATCCAGGCAAATCTACAGGTTTTGTAGCATTCATAATAACATATGTATCAAAACCAGCAATAGCTGAATCAATAGCACTATAAGCAACACAGAAATCTAAGGCGAGTCCACAGACAAAAACTCTTTTTACTCCCATAGTCTTTAAAGTACCTTCTAATCCTGTAGGTGTAACCCTATCATTTTCCCAAAAAGCAGAATAAGAGTCTATCTCTTTTCTAAAGCCCTTTCTAATAATTGTATTAGCCTTTATAGTATTTAGATTTTTATGAAAATCAGCACCTTTGGTTCCCTGTATACAGTGTGCTGGCCATAAAGTTTGCTTTCCATATGGCATATCTATTGAAGAAAACACTTCTTTATCCTTATACTCAGTTATAAAAGAACTATGGTTTTTAGGATGCCAATCCTGAGTTAAAGCAACATTTATAAAGTTTTCTTGGATTAAATTTATATTCTTTATAATTTTATCACCATCTTTTACACCCAAACTACCACCAGGACAAAAATCATTTTGGACATCTATTATAAGTAAAATATCGCTTTCTAAACCTGCATTTAAACTACTTAAGGATATATTAGTATCTGAAGCATATACTTTTGAAATAAAACCTCCTGTATAAGGAACTAATGATGAAATGATAGAATATTTAATAAATTTTCTTCTATTTAAAACCATAATAACCTTCCTGAAAAATTTAAAATAAAAAAAACATTATAGCATAATATATTTTAATATAATATATTTTAACTATGTTTATATC
>JAYGEJ010000059.1:0-8249 GCA_046582425.1 Alphaproteobacteria bacterium | reverse complement strand
TTTACTTCCTAAAAATTTAGCTATTCAGATTTATAAAGCAATTTTAGAGAGTGGAGCAGGTGAGCAAGGAGCCAGAATGGCAGCTATGGATAATGCTACAAGAAATGCTGGAGAAATGATTGATAAACTTAATTTATCATACAATAGACAAAGACAAGCTATTATTACTGGTGAATTAATTGAAATTATTTCTGGAGCAGAGGCTTTATAAAATTTAATTAAAGTTATATTAGAATGGAGACTGAAATGACAGATAATACAGGAAAAGTAACACAAGTTATTGGACCAGTGGTAGATATCCAATTTAAAGGAGATTTACCTAATATTCTTGACGGTTTAGAAATTGATAATTCTGGCGAGAGGCTAGTTTTAGAGGTAGCACAGCATTTAGGTGAAAAAACTGTTAGAGCAATTGCTATGTCAGCAACTGATGGCTTGGTTCGAGGAAAAGAAGTTAAAGCTACTGGTAAACCAATTTCTGTTCCAGTAGGACCAGAAATGCTTGGAAGAATTGTAAATGTAATTGGTGAACCAGTTGATGAAAGAGGACCAGTAAAAACAAAAACTTCATATCCAATTCATAGATCTGCCCCTTCATATACAGACCAATCGACAGAGTCAGAAGTATTGATAACAGGCATTAAGGTAGTTGATTTATTAGCACCGTATGCAAAAGGTGGAAAAATCGGGCTGTTTGGGGGAGCTGGTGTTGGTAAAACAGTTTTAATTATGGAGTTAATAAATAATATTGCTAAAGGACACGGAGGATATTCAGTATTTGCTGGTGTTGGAGAGAGAACTAGAGAAGGTAACGATTTATATCACGAAATGATTGAATCTGGAGTTATAGATCTAAAGGGAGATCAGTCAAAAGCAGCATTAGTTTATGGTCAAATGAATGAACCTCCTGGAGCTAGATCTCGTGTAGCTTTATCTGGTTTAACTATGGCTGAATATTTCAGAGATGAGGAAGGGCAAGATGTTTTATTCTTTGTTGATAATATTTTTAGGTTTACGCAAGCGGGTTCTGAGGTTTCTGCTTTATTAGGACGTATTCCATCAGCTGTGGGTTACCAGCCAACATTAGCGACTGATATGGGAACACTTCAAGAAAGAATTACTTCTACGAAAAAAGGTTCTATTACGTCTGTTCAAGCTATTTATGTGCCTGCAGATGATTTAACTGACCCAGCACCTGCAACATCATTTGCACACTTAGATGCAACAACTGTTTTATCAAGGCAAATAGCTGAATTAGGTATTTATCCTGCTGTTGATCCTCTAGACTCAACTTCAAGAATTTTAGATCCTAGAGTAATTGGTGAAGAGCATTATAATGTTGCTAGAGATGTTCAAAGTATTTTACAATCATATAAATCATTACAAGATATTATTGCTATTCTTGGAATGGATGAGTTATCAGAAGAAGATAAACTTACAGTAAGTAGAGCTAGAAAAATTCAGAGATTTTTATCTCAGCCATTTCATGTTGCAGAAGTCTTTACAGGTTCTCCAGGAAAATTTGTAGAATTAGAAGATACTATCAAGGGGTTTAAGGCTTTATGCTCTGGTGAGTACGATCATCTTCCTGAGGCAGCTTTTTATATGGTAGGAACTATGGAAGAGGCTATAGAGAAAGCAAAAACTATGGAAGAAAAAGCTGCATAAAAATAGAAAGATTTTCAAATGGCGGACGAAGAAAAAATTAGTTTAGAAGTAGTTTCACCTGAAAAGATGGTAATATCTAAAACTGTAGACATGGTAACTATTTCAGGTACAGAGGGTGATTTTGGAATTCTTCCAGGTCATGCAGCTTTGGTATCTAGTATAAGACCTGGTTTTTTAGAAATCGAGGCTAATAAAGAAACGGAAAAAATGTTTATTGGAGGAGGATTTATAGAAGTTCTCGAAGATAAGGTTTCTATATTAGCTACAGAAGTTTTATCTTCAGAGCAAATAGATATTTCTGATTGTGAAGAAAAAATTAATAAATGTAATTCTGATATGGATGTTTCTGAAACAGAGGCCGATAAAGAATTTATTCAGAAAAATATTGATAAATTTCAGGCTATGATCGAGTTTAAAAAAACACATTAATTATGCTTTTTTATAATTTTTCTAAAGTTTTGAAATACTTTTTTATAAACATCTTTTCTAAAAATAGTTACTCTATCTCTAATATATTTTTCTTCTGCCCACTTCCATTTTGAAAATTCTGGTCGCTTACTTATATTAATATTTATTTCACTTTCATCGCCAGAAAAATAAAACAGATACCATTTTTGCTTTTGTCCAATAAACTTACCACTCCATTTATTTTTTGCGATATCTAATGGCAATCTATATTTAATCCAATTATCTATTGAAGCAACATTATTAATACTTTTAATACCTGTTTCTTCATAAACCTCTCGTATGGCCGCATTTAAAGGATCTTCTAGGGAATTTATTCCTCCTTGAGGAAGTTGCCAGCCTTCTCTAGTATTATTATCTACTCTTTGTCCTACCCATATTTTTTTATCTTTATTAAATATAACAATGCCAACATTAGGTCTGTACTGTTCTATATTAGACATTTTTATTATTATAAAGTGCTATTCCTTCTAATAAATCTAATGCTCTATTAAGCTGATAATCAGTTTTTTCATTATTGGTATCTATATTTGAAGTGTCTTGTTTATCTTTTATTTCATCTAAAGTTTTGTTGCTTTCTTCAGGATTTTCTAAATGTCCTTTCAAATCACTTTCTTTTCTATTAGAAAATGGCTCTAATTCTTCTATTTTAGCTTGTTTAACTGTTATATCTGGCGATATACCTGTAGCTTGAATAGAGTTACCTGAGGGAGTGTAATATCTTGCTGTAGTTAGGCGCATTGCTGAATCTCTCTGTACAGGTATAATAGTTTGAACTGAACCTTTTCCGAAAGAAGTGGTTCCCATTATTATAGCTCTTTTATGATCTTGTAATGCCCCTGCTACTATTTCTGAAGCAGATGCCGAGCCTCCGTTAATAAGAACAACTATAGGAAGACCATTAGAAATGTCTCCTTTTGTGGCACTAAATTTTTGTTGACCTCTTTTTTTTCGCCCTCTAGTAGATACTATTTCTCCTCTATCTAAAAAAGCATCTGAAACTGCGACAGCTTGATTTAAGAGTCCTCCAGGGTTATTTCTTAGATCTAAAATTACTCCTGTAATGTCTTTTCCTATTTCTTCAACTAATTTATCCATATTTTTAATTAGGCCTGATTCAGTTTTTTCATTAAAAGATGTAATCCTTAGATAAGCAGCATTTCCTTCTCTTCTTGCCCTCACTGATTGAACCTTAATTCTATCTCTGACTATAATTATATCGAAAGGTTCTAAATCGCCCCTACTAATTTTGATATTTATTTCAGTATTTACTTTTCCTCGCATCTTATCTACTGCATCACCTAAACTCATGCCATAAACAGATTCGCCGTCAATTTCTATAATAAAATCTCCTGCTTGAACCCCTGCTTTAAAAGCCGGAGTGTCGTCTATAGGAGACACAACTTTAACAAATCCATCTTCCATAGAGACTTCTATACCTAGGCCACCAAATTCTCCTTTTGTTTGGACTTGCATATCTTTAAAAGTGTCTTCATTCATAAATGAAGAATGAGGGTCTAATGATTGAAGCATGCCTTCGATAGCTGCCTCTATCAATTCTTTATCACTAACCTCTTCAACATATTCTCTTCTAACTCTTTCATATACCTCCCCAAACATATTAAGCTGCTGATAAACATTAGTTTTTTCTTCCTCTGCATTTACTTTCCAAGAAAATGAAAACACGATTGAAGTAGCTAAGAAAAATATTATAAGAGTTTTAAATTTAAATATGTTCATTTTTTTTACCTTTTTCACCATAATTATAGATATATTACAGTTTAATTATTATGTATATCAAGTAGTATTACGACTTATCTAGTATAATTAGATTTTTTTATTTTTTTTTATACATTCTCTTCAACATTAATGTCATTAGGTGCAAGCCACATTTTATCTAAATTATAAAATTCTCTTACTTCTGGCCTAAATAAATGTACAATAACATCGCCTGCATCAACTAAGACCCAATCCCCATTTCTTTGTCCCTGAGTTGAAAATATTTTATAGCCCATTATCTTAAGTTTTGAATTAATTTGATTAGATAGCGCACTTACATGTCTAGTAGAACTACCTGTTGCAATTATCATATAATCTGCAAGTGAAGACTTTCCCTTTAATGGAATAGAAACAATATTTTCTGCTTTACCGTCATTTAATATATTTTTTATACTTTCATTTAAATTATTTTTTTTCATATTTACAATATACCTTATAAATTAATTTAATTTTCTAATATTAGTTGAAGATAATGGATTCTTACTATTATGAATAAATTTCCAAGAAGGAAGTGGTGTATTAAAGATTGATGTTGAGTTTTTTCTTTTATGTAAGTTCGAAAAATAACGTTTACCTGCAATAGAATTAATAATGGAATAAGAATAAACTCCTCTATCAAATACTGCAATAGGCATAGTATTGAAAATATTCTTCCAGCTAAACCATTTATTCATTTCATTTAGGTTATCTGCTCCCATTAACCAAATGAATCTAGTGCCCCTATATCTTTCTAAAAGTATTTTTAATGTTTTTGCTGTTAAATTTGTATTAAATCTTGATTCAAGATCTTCAACTCTAATTTTATATCCTTTAGATATTTTTCTTGCAGCGTATACTCTCTCTTTTATAGAATTTTTTATAAAGCTATGCTTTAAGGGGTTTTGTGGACTTACAAGCCACCATATCTCATCTAACTGCAGTAATTTTAAAGCTATATTTGATATATATAAATGCCCTTTGTGAGCTGGATTAAAAGATCCTCCAAGAATACCAATTTTCATATTTCTTCTTTTAGTAAGTCCTATATTTTTATTATAAAAGTTTTTATTTTTATTCAACTTTATGGCCTTACCTGACCATTGCCTCTAAGTTGATATTTATAAGTAGTTAATTGTTCTAGGCCTACAGGACCTCTCGCATGTAGTTTACCTGTAGCGATTCCCATTTCAGCACCCATTCCGAATTCACCACCATCTGCATATTGAGTAGAAGCATTATGAAGAACTATTGCACTGTTAACTTCTTTTAAAAAAGTTTCAGCTGTAATAGCATTTTCAGTAATAATTGCATCTGTATGATTAGAACCATATTGTTCAATATGATTCATAGCCTCTGATAGACCATTAACACTTTTAATAGATATAATCTTATCTAGATATTCTGTTTCCCAATCTTTTACAGTAGCATTATTAATATTTTTATTTAGTGGTTGAATGTTTTTATCTGCTCTGATTTCACACCCTAGACTCATTAATTTTTCAATTATATCTGGCAAAATACTATTTATAACATCTTTATGACAAAGGAGAGTTTCTGTGGCACCACATATACCTGTTCTTCTCATTTTAGCATTAATTACTATATCTATAGCCATTTTTTTATCAGCATCTATATCAATATATGTATGACAAAGCCCGTCTAGGTGTGATAATACTGCAATTTTACTATCAATTTGAACTCGTTCAATTAATGCTTTTCCGCCACGTGGAATTATTAAATTTATATATTTACTCATACTTAATAAGGATCCAACTGCATCTCTATTTATTGTATTTACCATCTGAATACAATCCTCGGATATATCAGATTCTTTTAATCCATTTTTTATAGATTTAACGATAGCAGAACTAGAATGAAAACTCTCAGATCCTCCTCGTAATATAATAGAATTTCCTGATTTTAAGGCTAATGCGCTAGCATCAGCTGTAACATTTGGTCTAGATTCATAAATAATTCCAATTACGCCAATAGGCACTCTTGTTTGACTCATATTTATACCATTTTTAGGTGTCCATTTTTTAATTTCTGAACCTATAGGGTCATTTAAAAGAATTATATTATCTAACCCTTTAATCATATCATTAATTCTAGATTCATTAAGTAATAGTCTATCTAATAAAGCTACAGAAATATTATTCTCTTTAGCTGTCTCAATATCTAAAGAGTTTGCTTTTAAAATATCATTTTTATCTTTTTTAATATGCCTAGCAATTAACTGCAGAGCTTGATTTTTAGATTTAGAAGAAGCATGAGATAAGCTTTTTGAGGCGTTGTTGGCCTTAATACATATTTCTTCAATATGTTTTTCTATATTTTTATCCATATTTTAATATTCTCTTTTAATTAATAACCATATCATTACGGTGTATTGCTTCATCTCTTCCTTTGTAGCCTAGCGCTTTTTTAATTTCTGTACTTTTCTTACCTTTAATCATTTCTATTTCATCTGAATCATAAGCAATAATACCGCAACCTAAGAATGTATCATTATTTGATAAAATATCAACAATTTCTCCTCTATGAAAACTGTTTGAGTTAGACTTAATACCTGCAGCAAGTAAACTTTTTCCTAAATTTAATGCATTCTCTGCACCATTATCTATTTTTACAAATTTTAATTTATCTCGCTTACTTAATATCCATTTCTTTTTAGCATTTAAAGGGCTTAAATTGGCTTTAAATATAGAGTGTTTCCCTCCATTAATTAGTTCTAATAGACTATTTGTATTTTTTCCATGAGCAATAATTAAATTACAACCCGCTGCTGTTGCAATTTTTGCGGCTTTAATTTTTGTTATCATACCACCGGAAGCTATATTTGATTTTGTATTTTTAGCCATATTTTCAATATCTGATGAAATATGAGTGATCTCTTCAATAAATTTAGGATTAGGCGAGTTTTTTGGATCCTGGGAATATAAACCGTCTATATCTGATAAGAGTATTAGTACGTCAGCTTCAACTAATTGAGCAATTCTAGCTGCTAATTGATCATTATCTCCATATCTTATTTCAAGAGTAGCAACTGTATCATTTTCATTTATAATAGGTATTACATTTAATTTTAGTAATGTATTTAATGTAGCTCGCGTATTCATAGCATTTCTTCTTGTCTCTAAATCGCTATGACCAACTAAAATTTGCCCACATTTTATATCTATTTCTTCAAAAATACTTCTCCAAGCTTTAGCTAATAATATTTGTCCTGTAGCTGCCGCTGCTTGTTTTTCAGAAAGTTTTAATGATTTATTTTGTAATCCTAATTCAGATTTACCAAGAGCTATTGCACCAGAACTGACAATTAATATTTCTTTATTTTTATTTAATAGAAATAAAATATCTTTAACTAAGCTTTTAACCCAAGATTCCTTAATACTTCCTGTCTTTGGGTCTACAATTAATGCAGAACCGACTTTTAATACTACTCTTTTAGCATTATTAACAGAATCTAGTTTTATTGATTTTACGGAGACCATTTTTTTTCTTTAGTTTCTTTATATTTATTTTCATTATCTAATTTTTCTAATTTAGTAAAAAGTACATCTATTAATTCATTTAGCCCTATTTTATTTATAGAGGATGACACTAATACACTACTTTTTGAATATTCTTCAATCTTTTTAACTATTACTTTTAATTCTTCTTTAGAAACTAAATCTGCTTTGCTAATAATGAGTACTTGTTTTTTATTCTCAAGACCTTTTCCATATTTTGTAATTTCTTTAATTATATTTTTATAATTTTTAAGAGGATTTAGAGATTTAGCATCTATTAAGTGGAGTAGTATTTTACATCTTTCTATGTGTCCAAGAAAACGAGTTCCTATTCCTACCCCTTTATGAGCATCATTAATAAGGCCTGGAATATCTGCTAAAACAATTTCTTGATTATAATTTCTTATTATACCTAATTGAGGAGTCAATGTTGTATAAGGGTAATTACCTATTTTTGGTTTTGCATTGGTGATTGCAGACAGTAGGGAAGATTTTCCTGCGTTTGGTAAACCTAATAATCCTACATCTGCTAATATTTTTAATCTTAGCCACACCCAAATTTCTTCGCCTTCAAGCCCAGGATTAGACCTTCTTGGAGCTTGTTCTTTAGAACTTTTAAAATGTGTGTTACCAAAACCTCCTTTTCCACCTTGTAAAAATAATATTTTTTCTCCATCTTCAGTTATATCCTGAAGTATTGTTTCTTTATCTGTATCAGAAATTATTTGCGTTCCAATTGGCACTTTTATAATTATATCTTGACCTTTAGCTCCATTACAATTTTTTCCAGAGCCGTCAGTTCCTTTTTTAGCTTTAAAATGTTGCTTATAGCGAAAATCGATC
>JAYGEJ010000031.1:0-7247 GCA_046582425.1 Alphaproteobacteria bacterium | reverse complement strand
TTAGAATTAAACTCACCTGCACAACTATCAATTCTTTTATAATTTGGCTTTACATTAAGTTTATTTCTTAGAGATCTAAT
Source organism: Alphaproteobacteria bacterium (assembly GCA_046582425.1). Classification (GTDB taxonomy): domain Bacteria; phylum Pseudomonadota; class Alphaproteobacteria; order TMED109; family TMED109; genus TMED109. The sequence continues at coordinate 7,167 of JAYGEJ010000031.1, read as the reverse complement.
TTTTTTTGGATTTATCTCTAATAAATCGGCTATTCTATTATCAGAGAAACCTTTAGACTTTATAAACTGAAGTTGATCATAATTACTAGGTATACCACTAACTTTAATAGAATTTTCTATATCTATAATTTCTTCTATTTGTGATAAAAACCAAGGGTCTATTTTACAACAATCAAATATTTCTTTTACATTAAAACCTTCTCTAAAAGCTTGGGCAACATATAGTATGCGTTCTGGAGTTGGTCTAGATAATGCTGCAGAAATAGATGTTCTATCTCCTCCATTTTCGTATCCTGGAATTTTTATATTATTAAAGCCATCTAAATCAGTTTCTATTGACCTTAAGGCTTTTTGAAAAGATTCTTGAAAAGTTCTTCCTATAGCCATTGTTTCTCCCACAGATTTCATGGCTGAGGTTAATGTGTTTTCTGCTCCTTTAAACTTCTCAAATGCAAATCTTGGAATTTTTGTAACTATATAATCCAGAGTAGGCTCAAATGATGCAGGAGTTGTTTTAGTAATATCATTTTTTATTTCATCTAAAGTATATCCAACTGACAAACGAGCTGCTACTTTAGCAATAGGAAAACCAGTAGCTTTTGATGCGAGTGCTGATGAACGTGATACCCTTGGATTCATTTCAATTACAACCATTCTTCCATCATCGGGATTAATAGCAAATTGAACATTCGAGCCGCCAGTTTCAACACCTATCTCACGTAATATCGCAATAGATGCATTTCTCATCATTTGATATTCTTTATCAGTTAATGTTAATGCAGGCGCAACAGTAATAGAATCGCCAGTATGTATTCCCATTGGATCTATATTTTCAATAGAGCAAATAATTATTACGTTATCAGCTTTATCTCTAACAACTTCCATTTCATATTCTTTCCAACCAATAATAGATTCTTCAATTAATACTGAGTTTACTGGAGATGCATCTAGGCCACTTGTTACTATTCTATCGAATTCATCTTTATTATATGCTATTCCTCCACCAGTTCCTCCTAAAGTAAAGGAAGGCCTAATAATTAGAGGTAACCCAATTTCTTTTAATGCTTCATCAGCTTCTTTTTTGTTTTCTGCAAGAATACCTTTAGGAGTTATTAAACCTATTTTTATCATTGCAGATTTAAAAAGCTCTCTGTCTTCTGCTTTTTTTATAGCATTAAGAGATGCTCCTATAAGCTCTACATTATACTTTTTAAGAGTTCCTGATTCTGCCAAGTTCATAGCTGTATTAAGGGCAGTTTGACCTCCCATTGTAGGTAATAGCGCGTCTGGTTTTTCTTTTATAATAATTTTTTTAACCATCTCAGGAGTAATTGGTTCTATATATGTTGCATCCGCAAAGTCTGGATCGGTCATTATAGTAGCAGGATTAGAATTAATTAAAATTATTCTATACCCTTCCTCTCTTAATATTTTACATGCTTGTGAACCTGAGTAATCAAATTCACATGCTTGACCAATTACAATTGGGCCTGCTCCAATAATTAATATTGATTTTATATCGTTACGTTTAGGCATTATTTTTCTTAAATTTATTTACATCATTATAGAAAGAATCAAAAAAACTGTAAGTATCGTGGGGACCTGGCGAAGCTTCTGGGTGATATTGAACAGAATAAATTGGTCTTGATTTAACTCTTAAACCTTCAACAACTCCATCAAATAATGACGTATAAGTTTCAGCTATTGTTTTAGATAAACTATCTCTTTTTACAACAAACCCATGATTTTGGCTTGTGATTTCTACCTTATTGTTTTTATTAAGTTTTACAGGTTGGTTAGCTCCTCTATGACCATTTAACATTTTTTCAGTTTGTGCACCTAGTGCTAAAGCTATAAGTTGATGGCCTAGACAAATTCCATATATTGGTATTTTTGTGTCAAATAATTTTACTAATAAACTTTTTACAATTTTGCTTGTAGCTTGAGGATCACCAGGACCATTAGATAGAAATATACCATCTGGATTTAGTTTCATAATATTTTCATAAGAAGTATTTAGAGGGGTGACAATTACATTAAAATTTCTATCTGCTAACATTCTTAAAATATTTTGTTTAACTCCAAAATCTATCACAACTACATTTTTTTTATTCTTAGAGGTATGTTTTTTTGGTTTAATATTAAAGTAATTTTTGTTATAGTAGCTTTTATTTTTCCAAACATATTGTTTTTTACATGTTACCTTTGAAGCTAAGTCTGCTCCTTGTAAGCCATGCCAAGATTTAATTAAAGCAAGAGCTTCTTTTATATCTTTTTTATTAAAACTTTCATTAATAATCATGCCATTAATATAGCCATTTTCTCTTATTAATGATGTAATAGATCTAGTATCTATTCCTTGAATACCAATAATATTATTTTTAATTAGCCAATCTTGAAGATTAGAATCAGCCCTAAAATTAGAAGCAGAAGTAATATTAGCCTTTAGAATTATTCCTTTAGCTACAGGTTTTGTTGATTCATTATCATTTTCATTTGTTCCTGTATTACCTATATGAGGGAAAGTAAAAGTAATAATTTGTTCTGCATAAGATGGATCAGATATAATTTCTTGGTAGCCAGTCATGGATGTATTGAAACATAACTCACCAATTGTTCTGCCTTTTGCTCCTATTGCATTTCCCCAATATAAATCGCCATTTTCTAATATTAGTAAAGCATTTTTTTTATTAACTAGTTCTCTCAGGAGTTTAGGTTTGGATGATTTCATTTTATAATAAAATTCCATAATAAGTAATTTTTATAATAAATAATAATTGTCTCTTGGAAATCCACACTAATCAAATCAGACATTTTGGTCAAGAAAAGTAATAATTATTATTTAAAATATTTACAAATATAATGTAATATAAAATTATTATTAATTGGGAATATAAAAGTGTTAAGAACTAATTTTAAAAATGAACTATTAGATGCTATGAAAGTCAAAGATAGTTTGAGAGTGTCTACATTAAGGCTAATATTAGCAGCAATAAAAGATAGGGATCTGGAATCAAGAAGAATAGGTAATGGAGATCAAATTTCAGATTCTAATATATTAGCAATTTTAGCTAAAATGGTAAAACAAAGAAATGAAGCAGCAGAAGTATATAGAAAAGCAGAAAGAAATGAATTAGCAGAGACTGAATGTAAAGAAATAGAGATAATTAATACTTTTATGCCTAAAATGTTAACAAAGACTGAAGTGGATAAAGTAATAGAGGAATCTATAAATATTGTCGAAGCAAAATCTTTACGTGACTTAGGTAAAGTAATATCTAAAATTAAGGAAAATTATACTGGAAGATGTGATTTTGCTGATGTTACACAAATGATAAGAAAACGCTTAGAAAGGTAAATAAATTATTACATGGCTTTTTCTGATAATTTAGTTGATTTAATTCACGATAAAGTATTACTGTCTGATGTTATTGGTAAGACAGTAAATTTATCTAAAAAAGGCAGCGATTTTATCGGACTTTGCCCTTTTCATAATGAAAAAACTCCTTCTTTTACAGTCAGTAATGATAAAGGCTTTTATCATTGTTTTGGTTGTGGTGCGCATGGAGATGTGATTTCTTTTATTATGGAAAATCAATCTGTTGATTTTAAGGAGGCAATTAAAATATTAGCCTCAGAAGCCGGTATAAATATTTCAAATTACTCATTCAAAGATAAAAAAATTAGTAAAGAAGAATTAAATTTAAAAGAAATATTAGAAATTACAAAAGACTATTTTAAAATTAATTTTAATTCTGCATCTGGGCATAAAGTAAAAACTTATCTTGATAAAAGAAATATATCCCTAAAAGCTAGTAGTTATTTCGAGCTTGGTTTTGCTAAAAATATATCTGCAAGTTTAATTGGTTACCTAAAAGATAAAAATTTTTCTTATGAAAATATTATTCAAAGTGGCTTAGCTAGAAAATCTAATAAAAACAATCAACATTATGATTTTTTTAGAAATAGATTAATTTTTCCAATACATAACCATATAGGTGAAGTTGTTGCTTTTGGTGGAAGGTCCATGGATGGATTAGATCCTAAATATCTTAATTCACCAGATACTACTTTGTTTAAAAAGAAAAAATTATTATTTAATTATCATAGGGCAAAAAAATATGTTCAAAAGAAGAAATTACCTTTTATTGTAGTAGAAGGGTATTTGGATGTTATTTCATTATACCATATAGGAGTATATGGTGCAGTCGCACCATTAGGAACAGCTCTATCGGAGGAGCAATTAATATTATTATGGAAAGTATCAGATGAACCAATAATATTTATGGATGGCGATGAGGCTGGATATAGATCAGCTATAAGAACGCTTAATATAGCAATGAAAATTTTAAAACCTGGTAAATCACTAAAATTTATTTTGTTGGAAGACGGAAAAGACCCAGATAATTTAGTTTCTCAAGGTAAGAAAAATGAAATTTTAGAAATGATTAATAATGCAAAACCCATGTTTAAAGTTTTCTGGTATAGTGAGATTAAAAATCTAGATCTAGAATCTCCAGAAAAAAGAGCTTCTTTTCGGTTATTAATGGAAAAAAAGATATCATTAATTCAAGATAAAACTATTCAAAAAGAATATAAAAAATCATTTTATATGTACTATAATAATTTTTTTTCAAATAATTATTTTCATAATCAAAAGCATCAATCTAATATTAATGATATTAAATTAGATAAATTGAATGCAGATAGAGTAAATAAAAAGTCTTATGCATCTTTAAGAGAAAAAAACCTTATAGAGTCTGTTTTTAATAATCCAAGTTTGTTAAAATTAATAGAAGAAGAATTTGCTTTACTTACTTTATCAAACCAAGATTTAGAGATGATAAGATTGGCATTACTCGATTTATATAAAAAAAATGGTGATTTAACGGATTCAAATATTATTGAGTTAAAAGAAGATATAAGATATAGTTCGTTAGTTGATAATATTTTTAAATTAAGTGATTGGAATATATCTAAATTTACCTCAGAATATGTTAAAAAAAACGAAGATTTAAATTTTGTGGCAAAGTGCTGGATGGAGGCTGCAAACATACAAAAGGTATGGAAAAAAAGAGAAAAATAAATATAGTTTTATCTAGTAATTACTTGATAAATAGTTAAACAAAATATAATTACATATATATAATATCTCACGATTAATTTTAATAAGTAGAAAAATAAAATATGGCTAAGAAAATTAAATCTATTAATAAAAATTCAGATGACAACTCAGAAGAACAGAGTTCAAATGTTATTGAGAATGAAGTTAAACAATTAATTTCTAAAGGAAAAGAAAAAGGATATTTAACATATGCTGAATTAGAAAAAGTGCTTAGCCCTCAAAAACTTTCTATAGAAAAAATAGAAGATATCCAAGCTATGATTTCTGATTTAGGAATAAGTTTAGTTGATTCTGATGAAGATTTAAATGAATCAGATTCAGAAAATAAAAATCAATTAGTGAAAGAAGAAAACCCTAAAGAAAATGAGTTAGGAAGAACAGACGATCCTGTAAGAATGTATTTAAGGGAAATGGGAAATGTTGAGCTACTATCCAGGGAAGGAGAAATAGCTATTGCAAAAAGAATAGAAGCTGGTCGAGACCTTATGTTTCGAGGAATTAGTAGAAATCCATTAACATTAAGAAATATAGTTAAATGGAACGCTGACCTAAAAAAAGAAAATATTATACTTAGGGATGTTATTGATTTAGAGGCTACTTATGGCTCAGGACCTGATGGGGCTACTGTTAATAATCCATTAGCTAATGCTAAAGTTGCATCAACATTACAATCTACCCAAGAAGAAATCAATATAGATAGTGAAACTAATCAAGATGACTCTGAAGAATCTTTTGATTCTGATGATTCTGAGAATGAAAGTCATGATGGAATGCCTTCAATTTCTGCTCTAGAAGAAATACTAGAGCCACAAATTTCTATAGCTTTCAAACAATTATCTAGATATTCGAATTCAATGAATAAATATTGTGGGCAGTTCATAAATAATCAAATATTGGGTAAAGAAAATAAAGTTTCTGATCAAAATAAGTTTAATAAACTTCAACAAGATATTTCTGATATTATGAGGGGTTTACGCTTAGATACTAATAGAGTTGAAGAATTAATTGACGAACTTTATGGAAAGAATAAAAGATTATCTTTTCTTGAGGGAAGCCTTATAAGATTAGCTACTAAAAATAAAATAAAAAGAGATAAGTTTCTAGAATTATATACTGGCAATGAAATTCATAAGGACTTTATAAGAAAACTATCTTTAAATAAAGATAAAGTAGTAAAAGAATTTGTTAAGAGTGAAAGACCTCATATTAAAGAAATATTGTCAGAGGTTAAAACTATTGTTGAATACTGTAATTTAGGAGTTTCTGAATTTAAAGTTCTTGTTAAAGCAATTGAGCGTGGAGAAAGAGAAGCAGGTCAAGCAAAAAAAGAAATGATAGAAGCAAATTTAAGATTAGTAATATCAATTGCAAAAAAATATACTAATAGAGGTCTTCAGTTTTTAGATTTAATTCAAGAAGGTAACATTGGATTAATGAAAGCTGTTGATAAATTTGAATATAGGAGAGGCTATAAATTTTCAACTTATGCTACTTGGTGGATTAGACAGGCTATAACTAGATCAATAGCTGACCAAGCCAGAACAATTCGTATCCCTGTTCATATGATAGAAACAATAAACAAATTAGTTAGAACATCGCGCCAAATCCTACATGAGATTGGCAGAGAGGCTACGCCAGAAGAGCTAGCTGAAAAATTAGCAATGCCACTTGATAAAGTAAGAAAGGTTATGAAGATAGCAAAGGAGCCTATAAGTTTAGAGACACCAGTAGGCGATGAAGAAGACAGCCATTTGGGTGACTTTATTCATGATACAAATGCAATTATTCCTCTTGATGCTGCTATTCATGAAAACTTAAAAGAGCAAACTACTCAAATATTAGCTTCTTTAACACCTCGTGAAGAGAGAGTATTAAGAATGAGGTTTGGTATTGGAATGAATACTGATCACACACTAGAGGAAGTTGGCCAGCAATTCTCAGTTACTAGAGAAAGAATTAGACAAATAGAAGCAAAAGCTTTACGTAAATTAAAACATCCATCTAGATCAAGAAAACTAAAAAGCTTTTTAGATGAAAAATAG
>JAYGEJ010000194.1:0-9426 GCA_046582425.1 Alphaproteobacteria bacterium | reverse complement strand
GAGCAACCATCACCTCTTTTAAATATGGAATTATTTCTTCTTTATTATTAAAACCATTTATTTTTGATGGAACATCTTTATAAATTTTTATTGCGATTTCAGCTTCTGCTCCTAAGTGACAATAATCATCTAATCTAAGAGAAACATCATTTTTATAAATCAAGGATCTTGATATAGCTCCTTCTACAGGATAATCAACACCCACTAATTTCTGCATTTCAGGATTAGTTAATGCAACTTTCCAACCACCAATTTCTCCATAACCTTCTTTTATCTTTAAATTAATAAATGAATCTTGAATTGAATACGCTTCATCAACATCTTTAATATCTATAGTACTATCCAATTCATATGGCATAAGATTCTTACAATTATTATATAAAATATTTGTTTTATCTTTAACATTCATTTGAAAAAATATTTCTAATTATATTAAATTGATATAATATTTGTTCTTTAATTATAACACATAAAAGTATAACATATTTCTTAAGAATCTATATAAACTTTATTTATAATGGAAAGTTAATGTCAGAAGATTTTTATGGAGAAGGTGATGATAGCTCCGGAACAGTATTTAGAGATACGATAATGCTGGCATTAGCAGGGTTTGTTTCATTAGTTGTATTATTAATGCCTTTTATAAACCCACCGGCAGAAAGCGATTCCACTAAGTCCACTCCTCCTGGAAATATAATAGTAGAGGTTTTTTGGCCGGAAGATAGAGATGTAGATGTAGATTTATGGGTTCAAGCCCCGGATGATATTCCAGTTGGGTATTCTAATAGAGGAGGATTGTATTTTAATCTACTTAGAGATGATCTTGGAGTTTATAAAGATCCTACCCCAATTAATTATGAAGTTGCATATAGTAGAGGAATTAATCCAGGAGAACATATAGTTAATCTCCATTTATATAGAGAAGATTTATCATCATTTAAACCATTTGAAGCTAAGGTAGTAATAACATCAGTTCACCCTGATACTAAAGTTAGGAGTCAAATATTGGAATCTAATACTATATTGGATGAAATAGGAAAAGAAGTAACTGTTTTTAGATTTGATTTAGATGAAAATGGTAATTTAGATAAAGAAAGTATAAATAATAATTTTGTTCAACTAAGATCAGGATCAAAATAAAAAAATAATGAAAACATTTAAATATAAAGTATTAAAAGTAAAATTAGAAGATATGCCTAAAGAGCTCTTATCACATTTCCCACTTTTAGATATGGGAAGAGAAGGTTGGGAACTTATAGAAGTTATAAGAGTTGATATAAATGATGATTTTTCTTATTATCATTATTTTAAAAAAGAAGTTATTAAATAAATTAATTTTATATTGTTTGAATGTTAAGATCTAATTATGTATTTATTAAAAAATTTTATAATATTTTTACTATTTATTTTTCTCAATATAAATTTAGTATATAGTCAATCTGTTGAACTTAGAGAATCTTTAAAAGATACTAAGATATTCTATAAGGATGGTAAATTAAGAGCGGCTGTAAATTCAGCCTTAGATGCTATCGAGTTTTCAAAAAATGATTTTGGAGAGCAACATTACTATACAGCTACATTAATAGAAAATTTAGGAATTATACAATATGAATTATTAATGTATGAAGAGGCAAAAAAGTCTTTTATAGAAGTTCTCAATATTAGAAAAATTACACTTAACCAAGATCATACCGATATTGCTGAGTCTCTAAATTATATTGCATTAACAAATAGAAAACTATTTAAATACGATGATGCAATTATTTATCATAATGAAGCTTTATTAGTTATGTCTAGATCAATAACTAAATCTAATCCTCATGCAATCAACGAAAAAACTAGGAAAGGTGCAATATTTAAAGCAAGTGCTTTACATACAAAGGCATTAATAGAAATAAAAAATAAAAATGTAAATGATGCAATTGGATTACTTAAAGCTTCATCTAAAATTTTTTATAACACATTGGGTAAGGATAAAAGTCAACTTATAGAAAGTTATGAAGAATTAATTAAGTTAGCGCTAGATAATAATAATATAGAATTAGCAAATAAAACCAAACAAAAACTTAAAAACATAGAGAATAGCATATGAATATGAAAAAAAATTGTATTGATATTTATATAGACTTTAAAAGTCCTTATGCTTACTTAGCCGTTGAGCCCAGTATTATATTTGCAAAAAAAAATAAATTAAATATTAATTGGTTACCCTATGTATTAGAAATTCCTGATTTCTTAGGCAGTGCAAAAGTAGATGATAGTGGTAATATAATTGAAAGCAACAGGAATGATCATCAATGGAGAAGAGTTAAGTACTCATACATGGATTGCAGGCGTTATGCTAATACTAGAAATATAACTGTTCGTGGACCTCAAAAAATATGGAATACACAATTAATATCTATTGCTTTATTATGGACAAAAATTAATAATGATAATCATACAGAAGTACTTATTAACTATGTATTTAAAAAATTTTGGAAAAGAAAATTAGATATAGAAAATATTGATATAATAATAAATTTGCTTAACAAAAAAGGTATTAATTATAATGGATTCAAAGAATGGGCCATGGATAATGGTAAAAAAGAATTAGATTTAATAATGAGTAAAGCCCATCAAGATGGTGTATTTGGTGTACCTAGTTATGTAATTAAAAATGAGTTATTTTGGGGTAGAGAACAACTCCCTATGATTAAAGCAAGATTAACCGATGATTATTCTAAACTAATTTAAATTCTTTTTAAGAATCTCTTCAATATTTTCATAATTTTTTATATATGTACAAGCACCTAAAATATTATTATTCCTATCAGTAAATTCTAAAGTATTAAGTAAGACAAAAATTCTAAAAAAACGAATATAATTGTCTGTTATTTTATAATAAGCAGGATAGGCGCTCTTTTTAATAATTGATTCATTTATGTCATACCAGACTTTATATACTTGACCATCTAAAAACCAATAATATTCATGCGGTCTATTTTTAATTTCTGTATTATATTTGCATACTAATCCTTTATTATCGATTTCATCGCCAAAAGAAGAAAAAATTAATATAAAATATGTTATTAAAACTATAAATATTTTCATTTTTTATTTTTCAATTATTTATAATAAACGGATTATTTATTGTAGAATCATTTTTTTGAAGATCAATAAATTTCTGCTTAAGTTTATTTTCAAAAATAATATCTACTCTAGATCCATAAAAAATTGCTCGTGAATATGCTACAAATGAATCATCATATAATCCTAACTCAAAATATGTTTTAGCCAAGAGTAAAGTATTAATATGCCATCTTTTATGAATTTCATTAGACTTTTTAAGATTTATTAAAGCTTCAGTATATTTTTTATTAGAATAAGATTTATAGGCATAATCCGTATATAGTCTTGCAACTGGATCAATCTCACCTATCATATGATTATTTTTATATAATCTGGATATTTTTTTTAATAGATTTTTATCTTTTAAAACTAAATTAGAATTAAAATTATAATTTTTCATCAATATCATTAATTGTTTATTTGTATTACTAACAATAGGATTTTTAGAATAATTATTTATCTGCATAAAATCTCCTTTAGTTCGTGTATGCCAAGCCCCAAATAAATGTGCGAACTCATGAGAAATAACTAAACTACTTTCACTATTTTTTAAAATATCAGAACTAGATATTAATGCAAAATTTGAAAAAGTTGATGCAATTCCTTTCCCTCTAATAGGTCTAGTTATTATACCCAGAATAACTTCTGAATTACTATTAAGAGTAATTTTCTCTAATGTATCTCTATATAATGTAAATATGTCAGATAAGTTTATTAAGTCTGAATTAAAATTAAAATACTTTAAATCTAAAATTTTCCATTTAATATTAAAATTTTTAATATAAAAATTATTTATTTCTTTAAATCTATTTTTTAAATTTGAAATTAATACATCTTTATGATTAATGTTATCATAAAAGACTGTTATGTTAATAATTCTAATTTCTTCAGAAACTTTATCATCATGTAAAATTTCATTTGCAAATAAATTATTACTTTTGTAGAAAGAAAATATTAAATAAGTGAAAAATATTAATAACAAAATATAGATTATATTTAAAAATTTTATTGGCATTTTATCTTTAAAAATACATATATTTACATAATAGTCTATAATAGGTTTTTTTTTATACAAAATGAGGATGAAAATGGGACTTAAATATTTACTTTTATTGAGATTTGGAATACTTAACTTAGTTGCATTTGCTTTATTAGGTGCGGCCTGGGCACAAGGTTTTATTGCAAAAGTTATAAATGCAGATATCACTAATATGGTTATATTAATATGTTTAGTTTTTTTAGTAGGCCTTTTTTTAGCAGGACACCGATTATTAAAAGTAAGTAAACAACTTAATGCTGCTTATAATTTTGATATAAATCAATCATCTAGAGCTTCTGATTTTATTAAATTAACAAAAGGAAAAAATGCTGCTAGCAGAAATAATATTGCTCAGGCAATGAGGCTTAAACTATTTTCTAGAATTGTATATATAAAATATATTGCAAACTCACTAACTATATTAGGATTAATAGGAACAGTATTAGGCTTTATTATTGCATTATCAGGCGTAGATCCAGATGTGGCAGCAAATCCAAGTGCAATTAGTCCTATGGTTGCTCAATTAATTGAAGGTATGTCAGTAGCTCTTTATACTACTTTAGTAGGATCAATTTTGAGTGTTTGGCTAGGACTAGTCTATCAAATGCTTACTACTGGAACCTCTAATTTAATTTCAAAAATTATAGAACTTTCTGAAACCTAATTGAATGAACAATCAATTTGAAATATTTTCTTCTGAGAGCGAGAATGATCAAAATTCTGATACTGTTTTTAGAGATATGACTATGCTAGCTTTATCAGGTTTTATAATTATAGTTTTATTATTATTACCATGGCTTAATATTGAAGCAAAAGATGATACGACAAAAGAACCTGTAGGTAGCGTAATAGTTGAAGCTTTTTGGGACAATAAAAGAAATGTAGATGTTGATTTATGGGTAAAATCCCCAAATGATTCTGCAGTAGGATATTCAAATATGGCTGGATACTATTTTAATTTGTTAAGAGATGATAGAGGAAATGAATTAGATGTTACTCCTATAAACTATGAAATAAGTTATACTAGAGGAATTATTGCAGGAGAATATCAATCAAACATTCATTTATATGATTGGGATGGCTTACCTATTAATGTTAAATTAGTAGTAAGTGTTGTAGAGCCTGAACAAAGAGCAAGGACCGTAATAATAAAAAAAAATGTTTTTTTAAAAAAATATAATCAAGAAATTACTGTAGCTAGATGGTCACTTACATCTAATGGAAAACTTGCTCCAAATAGTTTGCATTCGCTTAATAAAAGCTTGATAGGCAGAAAATAATGGATATTCTAAATATTCTATACGGCACTATAACTATTTTTGCAGTTATTTTAATTTCTATTGCAATTTGGTCTAGACGACCTTTTAAATGGCGTTTATCCGCTTTTATTGTAGGAGCATTATTAGTCACAATTTTATATTCTACTATTATTGAATTACTTAGTAGACCTAAACCTTCTCATTTAGAATTATTCCATAAAGATGTAGAAGAAGTAATTTTACTTCATGCATCATGGCAAGAAGATAAAGCTATTTATATATTAGTAGAAATACCTAATGTTGAAGAACCAAGATTATATATTTTGCCGTGGGATAGAAAAGAAGCTGAAAAATTTGAACAAGCTATAGAAGAAGGGGAAGAAAATAATGAAGAAGTTAAGATTGGGAATCCATTTTTTAATTCAGATGAAGAGGATAGAGAAAGGTTAATATATACTACACCTGCTAAACCTTTGGCCTCAAAAGGAAAAATTCAACCTATAGTTACAGAATATGATTCAGAAGAAGAATTACCAGCCTATGGTGAAGAAAATGAAGAATAATTTCTTATAGCAATACTTTTGATTATCTAGTGCAATATAGTTAGAATTTAATATTTCAAAAAATAAAAAAAATAACTAACTAGGAGCTACATATTTAATACCATATGATTTATAAATATTTTCAATTGATTTATTTTCTAATAAATTTTCCAATATAAGATTTATTCTTTGTATTGTTAAATCATCTGCTCCTCTAAGTAATATTCCAATATTAAGAGTTACGTCTCTTTTAAAGTTAAAGTCTTGTATAGCAATTAATTTGGACATCGGATTATTCTTTTTAAACCACCAATATTGAACTGAAGAAATAAAAATAGCATCTACTTCTTTATTATTTAGTCCTTCTATTAATTCTGCCTCAGTTCTAAACTTTGTTCTATGATTAATACGGTATTTCTGCATTTGCATATGTGACCAAGTACCCCTCATAACTCCAATATTTAAATCTTTTATATCTTTTAATGTTTTCTTTTCATAAATTATTTTTTCATTACCTACTAAATATGTTTCCATTTTGAAAAAAGGAATACTTACCGTAGGAGGTAATATAACTTTTTCTGTATCAGCAGCTTTTGTTAGCGGTTTTACTCCATCGATATCTTTATTTTTATTACTATTTTTTCTTGTAGATGCTTCCATCATAATGTCGCATCCTGCTTTTCTTGCATGAAAGCGGAATTTTAACCATGTAATATCTAAATCAACTTTTAATTCCTTTGCAATTTCTTCAGCTAGTTCTATTTGAAACCCTTTTAATTTATTATCTCGAGATGAAAAAGGCAGCCTATCTGAAAAAGCACAAACCTTAAGCAATTTCTTTTTTTCAATTTCTTTTAAAGTGCCAGAAAAAGCTAAATTAGAATTAAAAATAATTATTATTAATGAAAATAAAATAGATATATTATGCCTCATCTAAGATTTATACCTTTCTAGTATAGTCTGAATAATATCCTTTGCTTGACCATAATATTTCTTGCTATTCCATACTTCATCAAAATTAGATATATCATTTCCTACAACTATCACTCCTACCATACCTGCGGAAACATGTGGAGTACATTTATAGGTGTATATTCCAGGCACAACAAATTTATAACCCACACTTTTATGTAATTTTGATTTAAATTTAATATTATCAGGTGCTACAATAAATTCTACATTATGTCCTTGCGTATTTGCCTTCCATAATACTCTAAGACCAGTATCTATTTCGACTAAGAGTGGGTCATACCTAAATCTAGAACCATTAGGACCAACGTTTAACATTTTTATAACACTATCATAAGCCGCAATATCATATTTAATATCATTATTTAATGGTTTATGATTTAACAATTTATCATCATTACGACATATATCAGACTCTTGTATATTATACTCTTTTGCAGCATTTGTTGTTTTTATTGCACGAAATGCTCCGAACCCAATTAAAGATGCTCCTAAACCTTTAATTAATTTTCTTCTAAAATTCATAATTTACTCCAAATATAAATAAATTTTAACTAAAAAAAAGGCGGAAGTAAAAACTTCCGCCCAATTCATAATGTTAGACATTACTAGTTAACAGTAAAGCCTATCATCGCAGCACCTGCAGGAAAATCTGCAGTTTCTGGGAATACACCCGGATATAAACCCCATACTAGAGATCCAATACCTGAGCCAGTAGCAATATACTGTTTACCTTTAGCAGAGTATGATATTGCTCCACCATTTCTAAAGCCAGAGCCCGCATTAAAAGACCAAAGTACATCACCGCTATTTGCATTAAATGCTCTTAACATACCATCTACTTGACCTTGGAAAACTAGATCACCAGCTGTAGATAAAACACCATGTAATGGCGGATATTTATATGTATAAGCCCATGCCCTTTTACCAGATACAGGATCACGTGCATCTAAACGTCCGTGAGCCTTTTTACCATTAGGTAAATGAGCCGAAGCTAAATCAGCACCAAAAAATAGTTGAGCCGCAGGTTCAGTCACTGGTTCTTCTACTCTAACTGTAGTAGTCTGACAAGCCTCTGCTGCAGAATTATACCATAGTCCTGTTTTAGGACTGTAAGAGCCAGAATTCCAGCTTCGTCCGCCACCTATCCATGGACATAAAACAAAATCAGAAGCAACTAATTCTCCATCAACATTAATCATATTAGGAGGATTTCTTCCAATTAACTCACCTGTCTTAGGATTTATACCTTCTACCCAGTTGAAATTTTCAACCATGTTCCAGATATTCTCAATTTGTCCATCTCCACGATTATAAACAAATACATAACCAGATTTATTTTGATGAACTACTAACTGTTTATTATCTCTATCAAGCAACATAAATTCACCTAGAGCACTATCATAATCCCAGTCATCATGAGGAATTTCTTGATGATACCATTTAATTTTTCCAGTACCTGGGTCTAAAGCTAATACAGAAGAAGTATATAGATTATCTCCTGGACGAGCTCCCGATGTAGCGATACCGTCTGGAGAAGCACCCCAGTCATAATCTGGAGCAGGATTAGAAGTACCTACAAAATATGTGTCTGTAGATGCATCATATGTACCAGGCATCCAACTTCCGCCCCCACCATATGTGCCAGAATCTCCACCCCATGAATTAGGGTCATCTTTAATAGTATTTAATGCCCATTTAGTTTCACCAGTATTTGGGTCTAAGCCGAATATCTTACCTTGAATTGGATATTCGCCTGCTGTTTGTCCAAGAATTAATGTATCCCCTGCTAATACTGCAGGTGAAGTAAAATTACATGAACATGTAGCAATATCTACAAGTGTAGAAGACCAAACTTCTTTCCCAGTTTTTTGATCTAATGCTATAGCTCTACCGTCAATAGTAGCAATATGAACCATGCCATTATTTACAGCAACTCCTCGAGAGTATGGTGTAAAGAATACATCTTCTACTAATGGGTCTAGATCAGGATAATAATGCCATATTTCTTTTCCAGTAGCTGCATCAAGTGCAAAAGTTCTATTATATGAACCAGAATAATACATAATACCATCTATAACTAATGGAGTAGCTTCAAGTCCTTGTTTAATATTTCCAGCATGGTGAATCCATGCGACATTTAAGTTATCAATATTACTAGTATTGATTTGTTCTAGAGCTGAATAACGAGTTGCATTATCATTTCCATGATACCATGACCAATCATTATCATTTGCCATGGAATGAAAAGAAAAAACAAATGCCGCTATAAAAGCTAGTATTTTTATAGTAAGAGTCATAAACTCTCCTCCCTTTTTTTATTATTAAAAAATATTATAGTTATTTTAATATTAGTTTTCTCCTTGAATAAGTTTAAAATAAAATAGATACTTTACATAGAAAAAAAAATAATTGGTGTTATTTTTTATTGAAAATAGTTAATTTAAGAATATTAAATACATAATGTAACTATATATCAAACTGTTGTCAGTAAACATTTTTAAGA
>JAYGEJ010000101.1:0-2174 GCA_046582425.1 Alphaproteobacteria bacterium | reverse complement strand
ATGCTCTGCAGCTAGTTCTCTATTAAAGGTGGATGATGTAGGCATATAACGCATTGTCATTCCTCTTCTAGATTTTGGAGAAGTATTAACTCCAGAACCATGAATTATAAAGACATCGTGCAAAGCCATTTGACCAGCTTTTAAGCATAAATTGTATGCATCCTTTTCATTATATTCTGATTGATCTATTTCTTGATTTAAAGTTAAATTAGAGGAATTATTGGTAGAATGTTTTCTCGTTGCTTTTCTTTTATGCGATCCAGGAATATATTTTAAGCATCCATTTTCTTCGTTAGAATCATCTACTGCTAGCCAAACAGTACATGTAGCAAGAGGTCTTATTGGCCAGTATTCTCCATCTTGGTGCCATGGTGTTGCTTTACCATTAATGCCTGGCTTCGCAAAAAAACTTTGGTTCCAAATAGCTAAATTAGGACCAATTACTTGTTTTACGCAATTTAAAATTTCTGGCTTTTTTGCATATTTCAAAAAATCTAGATTATATTTTAATAGAGTAGGGCAATAATCTCTAAATTCAGGGTGTTTTCCAAGTAAAACTTTATGATAGTCTTTAATTTCTTCAAGATCATTTTCGGGCATTTTATAATCTAAAATAACAAAACCTTTTTCATGATATTCTTTTACTTGATCTTTAGTAAGCATTTTTATTTCCTATATAATTATTAATCATAAATTTTATATTAAAAATTATTACTAGTCTACGCTCATTGGTAAATTATTAATTTTTGCCCATTCAGATAATGATGCATCATAAACACTTATATTTTTATATCCAAGCGCTGTTAACACAAATGCTATATTAGTGGCTGCTATTCCTCCTCCACAATAAGCTATTACTTTTTGTTTATTTAAAACTTCATATTTTGAAAATATTTTTTCCAATTCATCAAGTGGTTTATAAAGTTTAGTTTCATTATCAATCATATCTAAACTTGGAATATTTATACTATTAGTGATGTGACCTGGGCGTCCATAATCTACAGATTCTGAACCATCATGTAGACTACTCCTTAAGGCATTAATAACCGAAATATTATTATCAGTTAAATATTCTTCCACCTCTTCTTTTGAGCAAAAATATCCTTTTTTAGGGTTGCTTTTAAAAGTATTAGTAGGATAATTTACTTTATTAGAAGTAGTAGCTCTCTTTTCAATCTTCCATCTATCAAAACCTCCATTTAATACAGAAACATTATTAAAACCCATTGATTTTAACATCCACCATACTCTTGTTGCCCATTGTATATTAACTCTACTATATAAAATTACTTGAGTATTATCTCCTACTCCTTTTGATGACATCACATCATCAAATTTATTTTTATTAGGCATCATAAAGGGGTAAGGCGTATTTTTCTCTGATATTTCATTTAAATCTAAAAAATCAGAATTAGGAATATGTTCTATATCATAATCTTTTTTACCAGACTCTATGGTATAAATTTTTGTAGGGTGTGGATGTAGCCATACAGTACAATCAAATATTCTTATATTTTGGTTTTTATAGTTTTTTTCCAACCAATTTGTATCTACTAACATTGAACTATCAAATTGTTTTTTCATATAAATTAAGACCTTTTAGTTATGAATAATTGTTTTTTTAGTATAAGATTATTAATCAATATAAAAAGTATTTATTAATTTATTTAGGGAGATATATTATGAGTTTGTCAGGTCAAGTTGCGTTAGTAACGGGAGGAGGAACTGGTATTGGTAAGGCTATTGCTCAAGCAATGCTCGCAGAAGGAGCTAAAATCATAATTGTAGGAAGAAAAGAAGAAGTTTTAAAGGAAGCACAGACTGAATTAGGTTCAGGTGTAGAAATCATGGTATGCGATGTAACTCAGGAAGATCAAGTTGATAGAGTATATGAAAATATTATGTCTAATCATGGTAGACTTGATATTTTAATAAATAATGCAGGAATGGCCGCAAGAGCTAAATCTTATGAAATGAGTTATGATATGTGGAAGAAAGTAGTTGATGTAAACCTCAATGGAGCTTTTTTATGCGCTCGTGGAGCCATGAAAATAATGGTAAATCAAAAATCTGGAAGAATTATTAATATTGGAAGTATTTCTGGTCAAATGGGTAGGCCTGAAAATGCACCTTATACAGCTACTAAATTTGCAATTGAGGGATTAACTCGAGCA
>JAYGEJ010000092.1:0-3496 GCA_046582425.1 Alphaproteobacteria bacterium | reverse complement strand
TCTAAGATCTGGATTTATTTTACGAATTACAAAAAATAAACCTATGATAGCTATGCCTAAAGTCGCTATAAATCTTATAAATTCAGACTTCTGACTGAGTGAAATATAATTACTTAATAGTTCCTTAGGGACTTGGTTAGTCAAAATGCCATTAGCAGCATTTTTAATAGCATTTAACTGTAAATTAATATTTGCTGCACCTTCTTCATTGATGCTTAGAGTTATAATATTAATAATCGTTTTATCTATCCATATACTTGAACAAAAAGTCCAAAGACAAAAAAATAGTAATGCAGGAAAAATTGTCCAAAACAAACAATACCAACCGTAATATGAATGAAGCGGCCTATGTTTAACGTTTATACTTTGAGCTGATTTAATTTTATATACGGAATAATAAAATGCGAATATAGAAAGACTAATTATTAGAATTGTTAGTAAAGTTGTATTCATTAGCTCTTTCTATTATTTAAGGAGCAGATATATATATTATATACGCTCCTTATTATCTTTATAATTTATCTAAAATAATCATTTCTTGTCCTGATTTTCTAAAGAATTCTCTTTCTTCATCAGGCATTGGAATTAAACCTCTTTCAGATAAATATCCATCAGGTCCAAATGCATCATCTGAAGTATAAGCCTCTACGAATTCTCTTATTCCAGGTATGACATCAACATGTGCAGTTTTAATATAAAAATATAGTGGTCGTGATACAGGATAAGCTTTTGATGCAATATTTTCAAAAGTTGGTTCGTTTTCATCAATAGCTGATCCTTGTATTTTGTCTTCGTTTTCAGCTAAGAAAGAAAATCCAAACACTCCAAGAGCATTTTTATTCTCAGCTAATTTTTGCACGATAAGATTGTCATTTTCTCCTGCTTCTATATAAACGCCATCCTCTCTTACCGCTCTGCATATAGCTTTATATTTCTTTTTATCCTCTTTCTTTATGGCCTTAAGATTTGGAAATGTTTTACATCCTCCCTCAATAGCCAATTCATTAAATGCATCTCTTGTTCCCGATGTAGGAGGAGGCCCTAAAACTTCAATTTTAATATCAGGCAGATTAGAATTTACCTCTTTCCATGTTTTGTTTGGATTAGGAATTAGTTTTCCACCTTCAGCATTTCCTTCTGGTACATCTTTTGCTAGGGCTAAGAAAATATCACGTTTTGAAAGATTAAATTTTTCGCCTTTTTTAGAGTTTGCGATGACTATTCCATCATAACCAACTTTAATCTCCACCACATCTATTCCTGCTTTTGTGCATTTTTCTAATTCTGTTTTTTTAATACGGCGTGATGAGTTTGTTATATCAGGGTGATTTACTCCTAAACCTGCGCAAAAAAGCTTCATGCCTCCGCCTGAGCCTGTGCTTTCTATTTTAGGAGTTTTCATACCAGTATCTCTTCCAAAGTTTTCTGCTACTACAGTTGAAAAAGGATATACTGTCGATGATCCAACAACGCTTATTTGGTTTCTTGCATGACTAGTAAAAGAAAACATATAAACGACTGCACATAATATTATTAATTTTTTCATGATATTTCCTTCCTTATATTTCTAATAGGTTAATTAATATAGATTATGTGTTGATAAATTTTTCATTTGGAAATTATATTACGGCAATATTACAGTTTTATTACATTATTTAATAAGTTTATTAAAATATAGGCAAACTTCAGTTCCTTTCCCGAAGATGCTAAAAATATCTAATTTTCCGTTATTTTTATCTAATAAACTTTTTACTATTGAGAGCCCTAAACCCGAGCTGTTGCTGCTTTTGCTTCGAGCCTTATCTACTCTGTAAAATCTATCTTTTATTTTGGGTAAATGCTTTTCTTCTATTCCTATTCCATTATCTTGTATTTTCACTAAGACCATTTCTTCATTATTTTTATTCTTTATTATAGAGGTCGCTATATTAATTTTAGAATTTTTTCCAGAATATTTTATAGCATTATCAATTATATTGTTGATGATGGTAGATACATCACTTTCTTCAGCTAAAATAGAAATCTTTTTTGATTTTGTATAAGTCAAAATTTGATTATTAGCTGCAATAATTTGTTTTCTTTGGTTGATGCTATCTGTAATCACTTTTTTGATATCTGTAACGGAGGAATTTTTTACTTTTGCTACATTCTCTATTCTTGATAGCTCAATTAATTTATCTAATAATTTCGTCATATTATTAATTTGTTTATTCGCAATATTTAAAAATTTATTTTTTGTCTTTTTGTCATCTATATTTTTAAGAAGTTCTGTAGTATTTTTTATGACAGTTAAAGGTGTTCTTAATTCATGGCTCGCATCAGCAATAAAGTCAGTTTTAATTTCTTCACTTTTTTTATTATCTTTTGGCTTCAATATAAAAGCTATTTCGTCTTCATGATTTGTTGAATTTTCAATTGAAATAAATATTGGCACTGCTGTATATAATTTATTTTTATTAAAGTTTGTAATGGAAAAGGATTTTATTTTCCTATTGTTTTTAGGTTTATTTTTAAAAATTTTTTCAATTACAGGAATTAGTTTTGGTTCTCTTGAAATACTTGAAATGTTTTCTCCTATGTTAGCCTTGGGGAAAATACCTTTAACAAGTTGGTTGATATAAATTATAGTCATATTTATATTTATAACTATTACAGGGTGCCAGTAATTATCAATAATATTACTATATCTAATATTTTTCGCTGAGTTGTCAGTATTAGATCTAATATGGTTTTCATCAATTTTGGTTACTAACTTCATGGTATTTGCTAAAAGGCTATTATCTATTATAGGAAAATTTCTACTTGGATCGATATTATTTTTACCATTATTTGCTAATTCTTTCAGCCATTGATCAAAGTTGTCCCAATCTTTTTTTAAATACAGAGCAATAAGTGAAATAATAATAAATTTAACAATACAAATTATTATTAAGTGCAAAATGTTTATAGAAAAATAAAGCCCTATAAGAATTATAGTGACAATTCCGGGTAAGGATAATTTAATAGATAAAGAAAGGGTATTAATTAAGTTCATTTTGGGACCTTATTATTTATAAAGCTGTATAAAATTAAACTTATTTTTAATATGTTTATATTATAGAAATTTTAAAAATAAAGCATTTTTAGTTACTACTTATTTCCAATTTTTGAAAGTTTATTATCTTTTTTTGTTTTTAAAAGCGTTGCATCATGCGCTGCAAACATAGCATAATTAAGTATTTCTGAAACATTTGCGCCGATTGGCATAATTTGAATTGACTTAGAAAAACCATTTAATATGGGCCCTATAACCTCTCCTCCACCAACTTGTCCTAATAATTTTGCTGCAATATTTGCAGAATGAAGACCGGGCATTATTAAAATATTAGCGGGTTCTGACAATCCACTAAAAGGATAAAGTTCTAATAACTCTTTATTTAAAGCTACATCTGCACTCATCTCACCATCATATTCAAAGTCTACTTTTCTGTTATTTAATATTTCTATGGCCTCATGG
>JAYGEJ010000022.1:0-24890 GCA_046582425.1 Alphaproteobacteria bacterium | reverse complement strand
AATATATAATAATTTAAAAAATATTTTTAACAATTTAATATTATATTTTAGTTTCATTCAGATTAGAATATTAATAATACTACTATTTTATAATAGTTATCTATTCTTTATAATCATATATTGGTTTATTGAAACAATATTCTATATAATAATCTTAGACATTATTGATCGTATTTGAGAAATTAGATGTATTTAAGAACATTAATTATAATAATAATAAATATTTTCTTTTTAGTGAGTTATCTTAATGCTAATGAGGATTTGATAACATATGATATAATAGATTATTCTATACCTTATTCATTAACTGGTATAGAAGGTGATATTAAAAATGGACGAGAGGTAGTGCTTTCAAGGCAAGGAAATTGTTTAGCATGTCATAAACTTCCAAAGGATGACGATATATTTCAAGGAGATATAGGACCAAGCTTGGTAGGTATTGGAAATCGTTATACAATTGCGGAATTAAGGCTTCGATTAGTAAACCCTTATCTATTAAATCCTGATACTATCATGCCAGCTTTTTATAAAATAAGAGGATTAAAAAGAGTAGATAAAAAATATAGAGAAAAATCAATCTTATCGGCACAAGAAATAGAAGATGTAATTAGTTGGTTAGCTACTCTTAAAGATTGAAAAATGTAAGGTTAAATATGAATAAAATTATAAAAAGTTATAGTAGAAGAAAGGTTTTAAACTTTTTATCAGGTTTTTTTATTGCCTTTTGTGCGAAGTCTAGCATAGCAGAATTTAAAGCAGGCCAGCCTTTTAGAGATCGTTTTCAAACATATCGTCAAACTTTTAGAATTGAACCTGACCCTGAAGAGGCTAGAAGAATAGTTAAAAATATTATTAAAGGTAGAGAAATAAGAAACAATTTAATTAATTTAAATGCGCCTGATATTGCAGAGAATGGTAATACAGTGCCAATAAGTTTTTCTGTAAATTGTTCTATGAAGAATAATGATTTTCCTAAGACTGTTCATATATTAGTTTTAGATAACCCTTTTCCTGAAATTGCTAAATTTTATTTTACACCTTTTTCAGGAGAAGCAAGTGTATCCATTAGAATAAGAATGCGAACTAGTTCAAATATAATTGCTATAGCGGAGATGGCTGATGGCACGGTAGGTGAGACAAAGTCTTATGTAGATGTAACAATTGGGGCTTGTAGTTAATGGCAAATGAAGAAAGAAAAAATTGGAGAAGAAGGTTAAAAGTCCCTAAAAGTGCCATTAAAGGAGAAATTATAACGATAAAAACTATGGCTGAGCATGTTATGGAGCCAGGAGTAAGGAGAGACCCTGAAACTGGAGTTATATATCCCAAAAAAATTATAGATACGGTAATTTTTCGTTTTAACGGAACTCAAATATACAGAAGTCAATGGTATTCTGGCGTTTCTGCAAATCCTTTTATGTCTTTTAAAATGAAAGCTATTACTTCTGGACTCGTAGAAGTAGAATGGGTTGATGATTATGGGCAATCTAGCTATAAAAAAGCGGTCTTAATCGTTTATGATAATGACGGTAAAGAAATACTTCCTATAAAACTAGATAGTGTAAATTCTAGTAAAGATATTATGTAAATGTATTATATAATTAAAATATTTTTTGCTTTAATACTTTTTTTTCCTCTTAATCTAGTAGCTGAAGAAATATCTAATTTTAAGAATCCTGAAAAACCTTATGATAAAAGTGAATTAAAATCTGGCAGCTATTATTCTAGAGAAGAAACAAGAGCTATAGAGCAAGACGAGTTCGAAAACCCTGGAATGATTTGGGTTGAAAGAGGAAGTGAACTATTTAGTGTAAATTTGGGAGAAAATAATATTTCTTGTTCTAATTGCCATAATAAAAATAATAACTCATTGATTAGTGCAGCAACTACTTATCCAAAAATATATGAAAATAAATTAATTAATTTAGAACAAAAAATTAATATTTGTTTAAAAAATAATATGAATGTAGAACCTTACTTATTAGAAAGTAATAATTTATTATCTTTATCTAGTTTTATAACTTATCTTTCTAAAGGACTTCCAATGAATGTTAGCATAGAAGGAGAAGCTCAGGAATATTTTAAGAGAGGTAAAGAAATATATTTTGAGAGAATAGGACAAATGAATTTGGCTTGTAATCAGTGTCATGATAACTTAGCAGGGAATTATTTAAGAGCTGAAAAAATTAGTCAGGGTCATATTAATGGTTTCCCCTCTTATTTAATGAGATGGGAAAATATTGCTTCTGTTCATAGAAGGTTTCAATTTTGTAATAATCAAGCAAGAGCAGAACCTTTAAAAATAGGTCATAGTGACTATAATGCATTGCAGCTTTATACTGCATGGAGAGGAAATGGCCTTCTTTTAGAAAGTCCTTCTGTAAGAAGGTAATAATATCAAAATAGATAGGAAATTTTATGAATATACAACAGCCAACTAACTCAGTTTTGGACTTGATAGGAAATACGCCTTTGTTAGAGGTCATGAATATAGATACTGGCTTATGCAAATTATTTTTAAAATTAGAGTCTCAAAATCCTGGTGGTTCCATTAAAGATCGTCCTGCAAAGTACATGATTGAGAAAGCAGAAAATAATGGTGACTTAAAAAAAGGTGGTTTAATAATTGAAGCTACGGCCGGCAATACAGGAATTGGACTTGCTTTAATAGCATTATTAAGGGGTTATAAGTGCCTTATAGTAGTGCCAGATAAAATGGCTAAAGAAAAAATTATTCACTTAGAAGCGCTTGGGGCTGAAGTAGTAATTACCCGTTCAGATGTAGAAAAGGGTCATCCTGAATATTATGCAGATTTAGCTGAATCCATTGCTAGTAAAAATGAGGGTTCATTATATATTAATCAATTTGGTAACCATGCTAATTTACAAGCACATTATGAGTGGACTGGACCAGAAATCTTAGATCAATTATCTAATAAAGTTGATGCATTTTGCGCCGGTGTGGGAACAGGAGGTACTATTTCTGGAGTAGGTAAGGCATTAAAAGACGTAAATAAGAATTGCGATATTGTTCTAGCAGACCCCGTAGGTTCAATTTTAGAGCCAAAATTTAAAACTGGTGTTATACCAGACCATGTTGGAAGTTGGCTAGTTGAAGGAATAGGTGAAGATTATCTTCCCCCTTTACTTGATTTTCCAATGATTACTCATGCATACGCTATATCCGATAAAGAGGCTTTAGATACATGTAATTTAGTTCTAAAGAAGGAGGGTGTTTTATCAGGAAGTTCAAGTGGAACATTAATTGCTGCTGCTTTAAAATATTGTAAAGAACAAACTAAACCAAAAAATGTTGTTACATTAGTTTGTGATACTGGTAATAAATATTTAAAGATATATGATAAAAAATGGTTAGCTGATAACAACTATAATTAATGAATAAAAATTTATTAAAGGAATATCTCAATGGTTTCTAATCTTCCAAAATCAAAGTTTGCTACAAGAACTATTCATGCAGGTCAGTCTCCTGATCCAACCACTGGAGCAATTATGACTCCAATTTATGCATCTTCAACTTTTGTACAGGATAGCCCAGGTGTTCATAAAGGTTATGAGTATGCTCGAACAGGTAATCCTACTCGTAAAGCTTATGAAATGTGTATGGCGGATTTAGAAGGAGGTAAAAGCGCCTTTGCCTTTGCTTCAGGTTTAGCTGCAGCTGATACTGTTTTATCTTTACTTGATTCTGGTGATGAAATTTTAGCAATGGATGATTTGTATGGTGGGTCCAGAAGATTATTTGAAAATGTTAGAAAAAGAACTTCAAATTTAAAATTTAATTTTGGAGACTTATCTAATAATTCAAATTTAGAAAAATTAATCACTAAAAATACTAAAATGATATGGGTGGAAACTCCTACTAATCCGATGTTAAAAATTGTAGATTTAGAGTATATAGCAAAGGTAGCAAAGAAATATAATATTATTACTGTAGCTGATAATACTTTTTGTAGCCCATATATTCAAAGGCCAATAGAACATGGATTTGATATTGTTGTTCATTCCGCTACAAAATTTTTAAATGGACACTCCGATATGGTTGGAGGAATTGTAGTATGTTCATTGGAAGAGCAAGCAGAGAAAATTGCTTATTTACAAAATTCGGTGGGTGCAGTACAAGGCCCTTTTGATGCATTTTTTGCATTAAGAGGATTAAAAACATTATCTTTAAGAATGGAGCGTCATTGTAGTAATGCGATGCAAATTGCTGATTACTTATCTGAAAAAAGTATAATTAATAAAGTTTATTACCCTGGTTTAGAAAACCATGAAGGATATAAAACTGCAAAAAATCAAATGAATGGGTTTGGAGGAATAGTAACTTGCGTTTTATCTGGAGGGTTAGATAAAGCTAAACGTTTTTTAGAAACATGTCAGATTTTTCAGTTAGCTGAATCATTAGGCGGAGTTGAAAGTTTGATAGAACACCCTGCAATTATGACTCATGCAGCAGTCCCTAAAAATGTAAGAAAAGATCTAGGGATTGAAGATGGCTTAATAAGACTATCGGTCGGAGTTGAACATATTGATGATTTAATAAATGATTTAGATAGGGCTATTTTGGCTGTTAAGGACATGTGATATATGAAATATTTATATATTATACGTCATGCAAAAGCAGAGGCATCATCTCTTGAGGTTGATGATCATGATAGAAAGTTAATAAATAAAGGTATAAAAAGAGCAAATAATTTAAACAGATGGTTACATAGAAAAACTCCAAATTTAGATGCTTTATTCTGTTCTTCTTCACTGAGAACTCTTCAAACTATGGATGTTATTACGCATAATTTAAATTATTCCGTAAATAAAATAGTTGATGAAAAGCTATACGGAGCATCTGAGGAAATGCTTATGAATTATTTGTCCATTCTAAATGATAAATTTAATAATATAGGAATAGTTGGCCATCAGCCAGGTTTACAGGAATTAGCTTTCACATTGGTTAGCAGTTATGCCGAAGGTTATGATAAAGTTTTAAATAGTAATTTATCCACATCTAATGCAATTCTTATTCTACTAAATATTCAAAGATGGGATCAAATTTCTCCAAGAGTAGGAATTTTAGCTGATTATTTTGATTCAAAGATTAAGTAAATATATTATTCTTTATTAATCTTTAATAAATATTTTGCTATTTCATTTAAGTCATAATCACTTAAATATTGTGTACCATGCTCAATAATTAGTGACATATCTTTTTCAGCAAAATCTCCATTAGGTTTTATTCCTGTCTGAAGAAAAAAGATTAGATCAGAATTTGACCATAAACCTATCCCATTATTTATATCATTAGAAATATTAGGAATGCTATCATTTAATGATTTTGAGCTTTCCTTTTGCCCAGAAAAATTATTATAGTCTTTTACTATAGAGAAAAATGTTCTAGGAGAATGACATGCTCCGCAATGTGATATTGAATTTACTAAATACTTTCCTCTATCTATTTGTGAATAATTTTCTATATTATTATTCTTACTTACTTTCCTTTCTATGAATCTCCAAAACCATAATAATTCTCTGATATTATAAGGAAATTTTAAAATATGATAATTATCTTTTTTAGCGACGGCTGGTAAACTAAATATATAATTATATATATCTAAAACATCACTTTCAGTCATATTGATATACCAATTATAAGGAAATGCAGGGTAATAAGGTTTATTTTTAGGACTAATTCCATGTTTTACAGCTCTTATGAATTCATCTTGAGACCATTTACCTAAGCCATTTAATTTATTTTTACTAATATTCGGAGAGATAAAAATTCCAAATTTTGTTTTTATTTTATAACCACCTCCAAATGGTTGTTCAGGATTATTAGTATGACATCCATAACAACCTGCAGCGTGTGCAAGTATCTTGCCGTTTTCATTACTTACAGCCTTATCTATATTGAATAATACAAATATTAAAAATGGTATTATAAGTTTCTTAATTTTTCTTTTTTCTAAATTTATTATGACAGGAGCCACATGTTTTTCCTAAAGCGCCTAGACTTTTAGCAATATTTTTTTTATCGCCGGACTCTGCAGCTAAAACTAAATTTTGAGCTTTCTCAACTGAGTCTTTCATAGCATTACTAAAGAGATCTTTTTCAGTCCAAATGTTCTCTAAAGACTGGGTATTAGAAGAACTATTTGGTCCTGAATTAACTGGAAATGTTTTAGATATATTTATTGACGATAGTGTTAGCAGAATTGATTTAGAATGAGGCACTATATCTTCATTTATTGATACTTTACCTTTTAAATTTGCCGCAACAATTGATATATGGTTTCCTATAGCTTTCATAATATTTTTGCGGTATTTAACAACGTCTTCTGTATTTTCTGCATAAGCAAGTTGAGCTAAGAAAGAAGATAATACTACTGTCAAAATAAAAATAATTTTTATCAATTTGTGTACCCCCTAAATTGAATATTATTACTAGACTTAATATCTTATAATTATATTATATTTAAACTATTTTTATGTACAGTTATTGGAGTAATTAATGTTAAACCTTTCAGCAACTCTGGAGTATAGCGCAAAGACTAACCCTGATGATCCTGCAATTTATTTTTCTAATAAAACGTTTTCTTATAAAGAAGTAAATATAATGGCTAATAAGATAGCTAATGGTTTAATAAATTCAGGAATTAAAAAAGGTGATAAAGTCGCCCTATGTTGTCCAAATATTCCACAATTTATTTTTTCATATTTTGCTATTTTGAAAGCTGGCTGTGTCGTTTTACCCTTTAATGTTTTATTAAAAAATAATGAAATTGAGTTTATATTAAATGATTCACAAGCGAGCGGAATTATTTGTTTTGAAGGTACTCCTGAATTGGCTATTGCTAAAGAGACCATGCAAGCAGTTGAAAGATCAGTATCTTGTAAAAAGATGTGGGTTATAAAATCTTCTGAAAATTTTAATGTAAACAATAAAAATGTTTTTGATTTTTCTTCTTTAGTAGAAGGAAGTAAAGATGACTTTAACACAATTCAGTGTTCTTCTGAAGAGACAGCTATAATTTTATACACCTCTGGAACTACTGGAAAGCCAAAAGGCGCCGAACTGACTCACTCTAATGTTTTATTAAACTCTTTTATTGGTAAAGATTTAGCTCAACTAAAAAAGACTGACAAAGTTATAATGTCACTTCCCTTATTTCATGTTTATGGCCAAGTCGTTATGATGTTAAGTTCTATCTTGAGTGGTTCAAGTTTAATAGTATTGCCGCGTTTTGATCCAGTAGAAGTATTAAAAGCTATGGAGTCATATAAAGCTACTGTATTTGGAGGAGTACCAACAATGTATTGGGCCTTATTAAATAGTTTAGATGAATCAAAAGTTGATATTAATATAATTTCTAAAAATTTAAGAGTGTGTTCTGCAGGAGGATCTTCTTTACCACTAGAAGTTTTAGAAAACTTTGAAGAAAAGTTTAAAGTTCCAATACTTGAGGGTTATGGTCTTTCTGAGACTTCCCCCGGCATAACTTTTAATCATTTAGGCCGAGAGAGAAAACCTGGTTCGGTTGGGCAACCAGTATGGGGTATTGAAATTAAAATATTTGATGAAAATGATAAAGAGGTAAAGACAAAAGATACAGGAGAGATAGTTGTAAGAGGGCATGCAGTTATGAAAGGTTATTATAATAATGTAGATGGCACTAAAAATGCTTTAAGAGGTGGATGGTTCCACACAGGAGATATTGGATATTATGATGAAGATGGCTATCTTTATATAGTGGATAGAGTCAAAGATATGATTATAAGAGGGGGATATAATGTATATCCAAGAGAATTAGAAGAAGTTCTTATGAAACATGCTGATATATCATTAGTAGCTGTAATTGGCGTTCCTCATAATGAGTGGGGAGAAGAAATAAAGGCATGTATAGTTTTAAAAGAAGGAGCAGATTGTTCTAAAGAAGATATTATTAATTTTGCAAAATCGAATATAGCTGCTTATAAATACCCTAGGATAATAGAATTCTTTGATTCTTTACCTTTAAATGCTACCGGAAAAATTTTAAAAACTGAATTGAGAAACTTATAGATAAAATAATGAAACGAATAATTTTAGCTCAACCTAGAGGCTTTTGTGCCGGAGTCCGACGTGCAGTAGATATTGTTGAAAAGTCTATTGATAAATTTGGCTCACCGGTATACGTGCGACATGAGATAGTCCACAATAAGCATGTAGTAGATAGCTTAACAGAAAAAGGTGCAATTTTTGTAGATGAAATATCAGATATTCCCGATAATTCAAATACTATTTTTAGTGCCCATGGAGTTTCAGATAAGGTAGAAACTGATGCTAAAATTAAATCACTATCTATCGTTGATGCTACCTGTCCTTTAGTTAAAAAAGTACATATAGAAGCCTTAAAGTATTACGAGCAAGGGTATAAAATAATTTTGGTCGGTCACAAAGGTCATCCTGAAGTAGAAGGTACGGCTGGTAGAGTCCCTGGTGGGGTAAAAGTTATTGAGACAGTTGATCATGTTAATAAGTTAAAATTTTTAAAAAGTGATCTGCTAGCTTATGTAACGCAGACCACATTATCTGTAGATGACACAAAAAAAATAATTGATGCTTTAAAAGAAAAGTATCCTAATATTAAGGGGCCAGATACAAGAGATATATGCTATGCTACACAAAATAGACAAAAAGCAGTCAGAGATTTAGCTAAATTTTCTGATGTAGTTTTAGTTTTAGGTAACAAAAATAGTTCGAATAGTGTGAGGTTAGCAGAAATTTCTGCTTTAACTGGAATTCCAACTTATAGAATATCTGATAAAAATGAACTTAATTTAGATTTAATTAAAAATTATAATGTAATAGGAATTACTGCTGGAGCTTCAACACCTGAAGTTTTAGTAAAAGATTTAATAAAACATTTAAAACATAATTTCGGACATAACATAGATGTTGAAATTCTTGATGGTGCACAAGAGAAAGTAAGTTTCAAATTACCAGAATCGGTTAGATAATATTATATAAACTTTATTGTACGTTTGACTATAGATAAAGCATCCATATTTGCACTTTTATACATTGCATCAGGTTTAGCATGGTCTATGAACTTATCAGGAAAAACGATTGATTGGATATTAGAATTAATTTTTAGTAGGTTATTATCTGTTAAATATTGCATAACATGAGATCCAAAACCTCCTACAACTCCTTCTTCAATAGTAATTAATATATCATGAGTAGAAATTAAATTTTTTATTAATTTTGTATCCAGAGGTTTACAGAACCTAGCATCCGCAACTGAAGTACTAATACCTTTTGTATCAAGAATTTCAGCTGCTTTTAATGATTCATATAATCTCGCACCAAAAGATAAAATAGCTACTTTATTACCCTTTTTAACAATACGTCCTTTTCCAATAGTTAATGGTTTAGTTTTTTTTGGAGATAGTATACCTATACTCTCACCTCTAGGGTATCTAAATGCAGAAGGTCTATCATTTATATTAGCTGCAGTTAAAACCATTCTTTTTAATTCATTCTCATCTGAAGCAGCCATTAAAACCATTTTAGGAATATTAGCTAAATAAGCTATATCAAAAGATCCAGCATGAGTAGGACCATCTGCACCTACAAGTCCTGCTCTATCTATTGCGAATCTTACTGGCAACTCTTGAATTGCGACATCGTGTATGATTTGATCGTAAGCTCGTTGTAAAAAAGTAGAGTATATTGTAGCAAACGGTTTCATCCCTTCTGCTGCCAAACCAGCCGCAAATGTTACAGCATGTTGTTCAGCTATACCTACATCAAAAAATCTTTCAGGAAATTTTTCTGCAAAATCATCTAAGCCTGTTCCAGAAGGCATAGCAGCAGTAATGGCAACTATTTTTTTATCCTTTTTAGCTAGGTTTATTAGTTCTTTAGAAAAAACCGAGGTATAACTAGGAGGTCCTTTTTTTGATTTATTTTGTGTTCCTGTTTTAATGTTAAATTTGGAGACACCGTGAAACTTGTCAGAACTTTGTTCTGCGGGATAATAACCATATCCTTTTTGAGTTACAACATGTACTAGAATAGGCCCTTGTTCTCTTTTATCTCTTATATTTTTTAGAACAGGAATTAAATGTTGAATATTATGGCCATCGATAGGACCAATATAATAAAAACCTAATTCTTCAAATAGAGTTCCACCTGTTACTATACCTCTGGCATATTCTTCTGCCTTTTTGGCTGTATTTGCTATAGGTCTTGGAAGTCTTTTTGCAACTTGACTCGCAACTTCTCTTAAACTTCTATATGAAGAAGACGAAATTAATTTTGACAAATATGCACTCATTGCTCCCACGGGAGGAGCTATTGACATATCATTATCATTTAAAATAACAATTAAAGGCAATTTCATAGAACCTGCATTATTCATAGCCTCATAAGCCATTCCAGCCGTCATAGCTCCATCCCCAATAACTGCAATCGCTCTTCTATCCTCATTATTTAGATCGGCAGATACTGCCATTCCTAATGCAGCGGATATTGAGGTTGAAGCATGTGCCGCTCCAAAAGGATCATATTCGCTTTCAGCTCTTTTAGTAAAACCTGATAACCCTTTTTCTTGCCTTAAAGTTTTCATTTTTCTTCTTCTACCTGTCAATATTTTATGAGGATAGCTCTGATGTCCAACATCAAAAATTAAACGGTCGTATGGAGTATTAAAAACATAATGTAAAGCCACCGTAAGTTCTACCACTCCAAGGCCTGCTCCCAAATGTCCACCAGTTTCAGACACTGATTCTATCATTTCCTGGCGAACTTGGTCAGAAAGAGTATTAAGATCCTTTTCAGTAAGTTGACGAATATCAGATGTATAATTGATTTTATCAAGTAAAAATTTTTCAGATATTTTTTCTGCCATGATTTTAAACCAAATTAAAAAAATTAATAAATATTAAGTAAGCAATAATATTAAGTTAAATAATAATATATTAATTATTTTGAATTGCTCTTTCTAAGAAATCTATACGGTCTTGTCCCCAAAAAAGTTCATTATTATATATAAATGTAGGACTTCCCCATACATTTTTACTCAAAGCTTCTTCAGTATTATTTTTGTATTCATTAATTATCTTTTCTGAATTAGCATCTTCTATAATAGAATTCGAGTTAAAATTATTTGTTTTACAAATTTCTAAAACTATTTGTTCATCTGAAATATCTTTTTCATCTGCCCATACAGCTTTTTGAAATGAAAAAATTAAATTATCGACATTTATATTATTTTTTTGAGCTAAAATTATAGTTTTATGAGATAGTGTTGGATCAACTGGAAAAAACTTAGGTTGAATTGTTAAAGGCATGCTTAAGAACTTGCTCCACCTTTTTAATTCAGTAAGTCTATTTAATTGAACCGGTTGAGGGCGATCTTTTACATTAGCTACCCCGTGAATAGCAAAAATTTCCATTAGGTTAGCAGGCTTCCAATTTATTTTTAAATTATATTTTTTTTGTAATTCTACTACTCTTGGTGTAGCTAAATATGCCCAAGGTGAAGGAGTTGCAAAATAATAATCAAGTGTATTAGTCATAATTTTATCCTTATACTTACTTTTGGTAATTTAAATATTCTTTATTTATACAGTTTGAAGTTTTAACTCCTTGTAAATGATCTATGCAAGTTTTTAAAGCTTTTTCTCTAAGAAATATTAGTCCGGTAGGGCTGTAAAATGCAGAATGAGGAGTCAATATAATTTTACCATTTGCCCATTCTTCATTTTGCCACGCATTAACTAAAGGATGATTATTATCAGCAGGTTCATTAGGAAGAACGTCCAAACCTATAGCGCTTATTTTTTTAGACTTTAATGCATCATAAGCAGCATTAAGGTCAATGATAGCTCCTCTAGCAGTATTAACAATTACTAAATTAGGTTTGCAAACCTTAAACATCTCAGCATCAATTAAATTTGTAGTTTCTTTATTAGCAAGACAGTGAATAGATATGTAATCAGAATCTGATACTAATTCTTCTAATTTATTATATCTATGAATGTTAATGGCTTTTTCTTGGCCATCAGGAACGTAAGGATCATAAAAACTGACATCAAAACCAAAAGCTTTAGCCCTAAGTGCAAATGCTGTTCCAATTCTTCCCAACCCTACTATACCAACTTTCTTATTAACTACTCTATCAATTGTTGATACAGCAGAATGATGCCAATTATCATTTATATTTTTCTTTAATAATCTATTGTATTCCGAAATTCCTCTAGCAAAATTCATTATTAAAGTAATCGCGTGGTCTGCTACTTCGTATGTTCCATAGTCTGGAACATTACTCACTACAATTCCAGTTTTCCCACATTTAACTTCATCTATTAAGTCATATCCTACTCCCATTCTAGTAATTATTTTACAAGACTTTAATTTAGGAATTAAAGACTCATCTATTTTCATATATAAGCCTGTAACTAATGCATCAGCTTTATTCCATATTTCATCTGGAATTTCATTTGCTTGTTTTGCATCATACTTTATTAAATTACATATTCCATCTGCGATGGGTTTCTCATATTTGAAATCATCCTTAGCTAAATAATCAGGATATAGAATAGAATACATAATGAACTTTTCCTTTAATTTAATTTAAATAACTATAATACTTTCCTCAAAGATACTTTTTAAGTATTATTAACCCTTAATAGCTATAAATTATAGCATAAGGAAAATAAAATATGAAAACAGAAATTTATAAATTATCTGCTATGGATTTATCTAAAGCATATGAAAATAAAGCTTTATCTCCTTTAGAAGTTACTAATTCTATTATAGATAGAATTAAAGATATTGATGATAAAGTAAATGCATATGTTTTTATAGATGAAGAAAAAGCTACTAAACAGGCTAAAGATTCCGAGATAAGATGGAAAAATGGCTCTCAAAAAAGTCCTATTGATGGAGTGCCTACAGCTATTAAAGATTTATTATATACAAAGGGATGGCCTACACTTAGAGGTTCTAAAACTATAAATCCTAATAAAGAATGGAATGACGACGCTCCCGTTACTGCAAGGTTAAAAGAAGCTGGTAGTATTATTATTGGTAAAACAACAACTCCTGAATTTGGACATAGAGGAACTACTCAAAGTCCTTTGACGGGCATTACGAGAAATCCATGGAATTTAGAACGAACTTCGGGTGGATCGTCAGGAGGTTCTTCTTCATCTGTAGCTTCAGGAATGGGTCCTTTAGCTATAGGTACAGATGGCGGAGGAAGTGTAAGAATACCTTGTGCATATACTGGTTTATTTGGCATAAAACCTACTTTTGGAAAGATTCCAGCTTGGCCTTTATCTCCATTTGGAACGATAGCTAATGTAGGGCCAATGACAAGAACTGTAAGAGATGGCGCTATGCTATACGCGCAGATAAGTAAACCAGATTGGAGAGATTGGCATGCAGACTCATCTATGAGTAGTAATTTTATAAATAGATTGAGTGAGGGCGTTAAAGGAAAAAAAATAGCCTATAGTAAAGATTTTGGGATGAGTCCTTTTTGGAATATTGGTCTTATGGATAGAGATGTGATTTTGAATGTAGGAAATACTGTAAAGGTTCTAGAAGATCTAGGTGCATATGTTGAAGAAATAGATATAAATTGGGCAAGCAACCCAAAAGAAGCTTTTAATGTTTTATGGACTTCAGGTGCAGCATTTTTATCAAAAGACTTTACTGAAGAAGAAAATAATCTTTTAGATCCTGTTTTTAAAAAGTTTTGTGACATAGGAAAAGATCATCCTTTATTTACGCGTTTATCTGCTGAAAATTCTAGAGGAGAAAATGCTTCAGTAATTAATGAAATTTTCCAAAATTTTGATTTAATTGTTGGGCCAACAATGCCAACAGTAGCATTTAAGGCTGAAAATATAGTACCTGATGGTTGGGATCAAGATGAGTTCGATTATACCCCGTTTACTTATCCTTTTAATATGACTTGTCATCCAGCTGCTACTATAAATTGTGGTTTTTCTGAAGGATTACCAATTGGTTTTCAAATAATTGCAAAAAAAGATTATGATGTTGATACATTTATTTGTGCAGCAGCATTAGAGGAGGCTTTATCTTTAACGGATACATGGCCTGATATTTAAATAAATTAAATAATTTTAAGGAGAAAATTTATGATTGTAGAAATGAGAACTTACACTATTCAACCAGGGTCTACTCCTGAGTACTTTAAGGTTTACGAAACTATGGGAATGGAAGCTCAAAAAGAAATTTTAGGACATATGGTTGGTTATTATGCAACAGAGATAGGAGAATTAAATCAAGTAGTTCATATGTGGGCTTATGATAGTTTAAATAGCCGAGTAGAAAGAAGAGCTAAATTAATGCAAGATGAAAGATGGCAAAAAATGTTGCCTGAGCTAAGAAAATTTATAATAGCTCAGAAAACTCAAATATTAATTCCTGCACCTTTTGCTAAAATTCCAAAAATTAATTAAATAGAAGTAATAATATTTCTTTTTCTTTGGTTATCTAGAATCTCAAAACCTACTTTTTGTTTTTCAGCAATTTTTTTAGATGCTTTTTTGTCTAAGATTAAAAAAGCTGTAGCTAAAGCATCTGCCTCAGCTGCAGTTTTTGCTAAAACACTAGCTTGTAAATAATTATTTGAACTATAGCCACTTTTAGGATCAAAAATATGATGGTGTTTTCCAGACAAGTCGAAAGGTGTTCCCAATCCGGCAGAGGTAGCTAAAGCAGCATTTGTAAATTCTATTTCTCCAATACTATCTGTATGTTCTGGGTTTGATAATAGTAAACGCCAAGGCCTTCCATCTGGATGATCACCAATACCTCTGTATTCGCCAAGTTGAACTAATGTATTATTTATTCCAGAATTAATTAAATATTGTGAAATTTTATCAGTAATGTAACCTTGAGCAATTCCATTTAAAGTTGATGACATTCCATTTATTTCATAATTAATTAAATTTTTATTAACAGATACAGATCTCCAATCTACTAATGTTAAAGCTTTTTCTATTTCAGATTCTAAAGGAGGCTTATTTGTTTTTGTAAAGGCCTCATTATAAAGATTCCATAGTGGTTGAACTGTTACATCAAAAGCACCATTGGTCATTTCTGCATATTCTTTCGATAAATTTAATAATGTTACCATATCTGGATCAGGATTTTTTAAATATCCATTTTTATTTAGCATTGATAATTGTGAATCATTTTTATAAAGCGAAAAAATACTTTCTAGTTGAAGTAACTTTTTATAACTATTGTTTAAAATATCTTCAGCTTCTTTCTTGTTAGGGTGATATATAGTAATTTCCGCTGGAGAACCAAGAGCTATTCCCTTCCATGTTACCTTTTTTAAGTTATCTTCTCTAGTTAATTTTACTAGTGTGGTTCCAGATATAACACCAACTGAAGCTATTCCAACGATTTTAAGAAACCTTCTTCTGGTTTTATTATTATTTAATGCATACATAGTAAACTCCTTAAATAAATAATAGTAGTAATTTAAATTTTATCAATATTTATTCTGCGATAGCATGATTGATACTTTGTGACTTAACCAAATTTTCTCTAATAAATATTCTAAGCATTGGAGGGACAATAGCTAAAGTTAAAATAGCTGAAAGACATAAACCCCCAATTACAACAGAGCCTAATCCCCTGTAAAGTTCAGAACCTGCACCAGGAAAAACAACAAGAGGAATCATTCCAAAAACACTCGTTAATGTTGACATAAATATTGGTCTTATTCTATTTCTAGTTGCCTCTAATATTGCTTCAGAAGCGTTTAAATTTTCTTCTTTCATATGTTGTAAAGTTTGGTGCACTAATAAAATTGCATTATTTACTACTATACCAATTAAAATTACAAAGCCCAACATGGTTAACATATCAAGTGGTTGTAATATATTTAAATTTAAAACCCATAATCCCATTACTCCTCCTGCTGCTGCCGGCGGAACTGATAACATTATAACCAAAGGATAAATGAAACTTTCAAATAATATTGCCATTAATAGATAGACCATACATATAGCAACCAGTAAATTCATTACCATAGCATTCCAAGTGCTTGTTAATTCATCAGCTGTTCCTGAAAGGTTTAAGTTTATTCCAGTAGGTAATCCTTGCTGTTCAAGTGGTAAAATTATCTTTTCTCTTATAGTATCAATAGCTGCTTCTAAAGGAATCTTATCAATTGGTTTTATTTGTAAGGTGATAGTTCTATCTCTTTCAATATGCCTTATTTCTGTAGGTCCAGAAGTCATTACTACGTCGGCTAAAGAGGATATAGGAAGTATTTTTCCACTTGGAGTTACAACGGGAATATTTTCAATACCTTGTGTTTCCTTAATAGCATTCTCTTTTCCTCTTAATGTTAAATCCATTCTTTTAGAGTCAACTGTTATTTCAGCAATCCTTAAACCTGAATTAAATGCATCAACACTTAATGCTAGAGATTGTGCTGAAATATTATTATCTGCTAATTTAACTCTATTGGGTTGAACTTGTATCTCAGGTGCTCCTAACACTAATCCAGGAATTGGACGCATCTGATTACCCTCATTTCTAGGGAAAGATTTTCCTACTAATCCTGCTGCCTGTTGAGCAACTATTACTACTTTTTCTAAGTCAGGCCCTGTAATATCTAAATCTATTGATCTGCCTCCTCCAAAACCTCTTTGAAATAAACTGGGTTGAGTAAAAAAACCAAAAGTTCCTGGTTCTCCAAATAGAGAACGAGTTAGCACCGGTATCAATTCTCTTACTCTTGTATCTTGAATTGCACTTGCTCCAAATAGAGTTCTTCCTCCAGCACCTGCAACAAAAAAGTAGTTTCTAATTTTAGGGGGTTGTCCTTCTTCAGCTTCCGGACCAGTTTCTGAAGCCCATAAGGTTTTTACTCTAGTCTCTACTCTTTCAGCAATTTCTGTTAAGGTTTCTAAATTATAACCTGGAGGAGGAAGCATAATACCAAAGATTAAATTTCTATTCCCTTCTGGAAGGTATTCCAGTTTAGGAAGCATAGAATAAGAAATAGATAGTGCCCCTAAAGCAACAGTTCCTGCTACTAGTAATGATGCTATTCTAGATTTAGTAATTAATTTTACATAGGCTATTGTAAATTTAACAAATCCTCTTGCTATATTATCTATTATAAATATGTTTTTTTTAGTAGCTTTTACTCCTGTTAAAAGCCATTTAGCTAATGCAGGTAAAACAGTAACAGAAACTAACAGGCTCATTGTAACAGCTACAGAAATAGCAACTGCTATATCTCTAAATAATTGTCCTGCTTCTAGTTGCATAATCAAAATGGGGACAAAGACCAAAACAGTTGTTAATGCAGATACCATAACCGCTGACCAAACTTGCTTAGCACCAAAATAAGCTGCTTCATTTGCTTCTTTACCATTTTCTCTATGTCTGTAAATATTTTCTAAAACAACAATAGCTGCGTCAACGACCATTCCTACAGCAAATGCAATACCAGCCAAAGAAATAACATTTATAGATCTTCCAAGAGCAGCCATTGCTACAAAAGCGGCTACTACTGATATAGGAATAGATAATCCAATTATGACCGTAGCTCTCCATGATCTTAAGAATAATATTAAAATAAATATTGCTAGAGTTCCACCTATCCATATATTTTGCCTAACTAGTTCAATTGCAGAGTCAATATATATTGTTTCATCATATACTTGTTCTAATTTTAGTCCTAGGTTAGGTAATGAATCTTCATTGAGTTCTTTAACGGCATTCCTAACTCCTTTCATAATTTCAATAACATTACCTCCGGATTGGCGAACGGCATTAATAGCTAATGATGAATCTCCTAAAAATCTTATATTTGAGGTAGGTTCTTTATGTGTAAATTCTACTTCTGCTATATCGTCTATAGTAACTCTACCTAGGCGTCCATTATC
Organism: Alphaproteobacteria bacterium; assembly: GCA_046582425.1. GTDB lineage: Bacteria > Pseudomonadota > Alphaproteobacteria > TMED109 > TMED109 > TMED109. The sequence goes on along the minus strand of JAYGEJ010000022.1, from coordinate 6,941 downwards.
ATTTTCATCACTTATTAATACTACATTTTTAACTTGATCTGGTGTCTGAAATTCTCCCTCAGCTCTAACAATATATCTTCTTTTCCCTTCTTCTACATCTCCTGCTGAAATAGATGCATTTGCTCTTTGGAGAGCTAAAGCGACTTGAGGAACTGTAAGTCCATAATTTGCCATTTTTTCTGGATCTATTGTAACTCTTAATTCCGTTTCGCTTCCTCCATATACAGTTGTTCTAGCAACGCCTGGAACTCTTTCAATTTTATCTTGGATTACATCTTCTACTATATCTCCATAAGCAGCTATATCTGTTTCATTTCCGTCAGTCTTAGTTAAAATAAACCATGCAATTGCATTGTCATCTAAACCAGCGGTATCGAGACTGGGTTCGCCTGCATCCTCTGGATAACCTTCAATTTGATTCAGTCGATTAGAGACGAGCAATAATGCTCTATCCATATTTATATTAGTATCAAATTCAATAGTAACTTCTGATCGGCCTTCTTGAGCTTTTGCAGATAATCTCTTTGATCCTTCTATGCCTTTTAGTACTTCTTCTTGCCTATTTACTATTTCCCTCTCAATTTCGTAAGGAGATGCTCCATACCAATTAGTGCTTACTGTTATTACGGGTTTATTAACATCCGGAGCTAATTGTATTGGTATTCTGTCTAAAGCTATAAAACCTAAAACTATTGTCATAAAAATAGCTGCAACTACAGCAGTAGGTCTTTCTATTGAGGCTTTAATAATGTCCATTATTCTTTCTCGCCTTCGTCTGAATTTTTAGACTGAATAGGTTTTACATTTTGTCCAGGTCTTAATCTTTCATTACCTTTAACAACTACTACATCACCTTCTTTAACTCCTTCTAAAACGATAAATCTATTACCGACACCATCACCAAGTTTTAATGGTTTAATAATTGCTTTTTCGTCCTCAACTACGTAGACAAGAGACATTCCTTCTCGCTTTAGAATAGCATCTTTATGAATAGTGGGAGCTTTAAGTCCAGGCCCAATTGGTATAAATATATTTACATTTTCTCCAACAAATAAATTTCTAGAAATTTCACTATTATTAAATTCTAAGTGAACAGGTATTGTTCTAGAATTAGAATTCTCTCTTACACCTAAGGCTCTTAATTTAGAATTAAAAGAAATATTATCTGTTGTAGCTATTTTTATATCATTATTGATTTTTAAAATTCTAGCTCTATTAGATGGAACATCAGCTTCAATTTCTAACAAAGTGTTGCTTACAAGTTTAAATAGTGTAAACCCAAGTCCAACGGCTTCTCCTAATTCAATCATTTTTAATTCGATTACTCCATCAAATGGAGCTTTGACTGTAGCCCTTTTTAGGTTTAATTTAGCTAGTTTCTCCTCTTGTAAAATAGACTTTAATTTGGCTTCTACAATTTCTTCTTTTGCAATTAATGAAGTATGTAAACTTTGAAGTCTTTCATATTTTGCAACATTAAAAGCTGAGGATTCTTTTAGGCTTTCCATTCTATTCAATTCTATTAAATTTATATTAGTTTCAGCTTTAGCACTTTTTATTTCTGCTTTAGTTGCATCAATATTTGCAGAAGCTATTTCAGCAAACCATTTATATCTTTCTATATCAATTAAGGCTAAAATTTGTCCTTCTTTAACTTTATCACCTACTTCAACTAATACTTTTTCTATTTTACCTATAACTGCTGCAGGAACCTCTGCTTCTTTTAATGAAACAATACTACCAATAACCGGTATAGTCTGATTTAAAGATTCTAATACTACAGTATCAGTCTCGACAGATGCTGCACTTTGAGATAAGGCATTCTTATTAAGAAAAAATATTATTGTAAGTAAAATAAAACATATTTGATAAGTTTTGTTCACAATATTTTTGAATTTTGTCATAGTAAACCTTATTATAATTTTTGAATAGTAAACTATCTAACATGAATTAAATTTAAATTATAGTTTCTTGTTAATTAAGAATAGTTATTTGCTAGACTTGGAGAGGACTTAACCTAATAAGTGCGATCAATTTAATTGCGCACTCTCACTAAATAATGTTTTTTTTCTGCATCTATAAATGCAGCACTATGATTTTTTATAGCAAATAGTTGGGAATTAAAAATGGAGAGGATATTTTACACGGGGGTGCCCAACCACTTGCATTTATATATTTTATTTATATACTGCTTAGTACAAATATAAATCATTCTTGTATTTATTAAATACAACACAGTATAAATATTTCAATAATTAAATACTAATTGGTAAAAATGAAAACAATTAAAAAAGGTAGGCCAAAAACTTTCAATAAGCATAATGCAGAGAATATAGCTATGCATGCTTATTGGAGAGAAGGTATGGATAATATTTCATTAAATGAAATTTGTCGAAAAATTGGAGAATCAAAACCAAGTGTTTACAGAGAGTATGGTGGGGAAGAAGGCTTGAAGGCTTCTGCTTTAAAATTATATTTAGATAAACGAGTTAATGTTTTATCAGAATACCTTTTTGGTGATAAACCATTCATAGAAAATTTAGGGTCAGCTCTAAATTTTCTAGTTAATAGTCATTTTGATGATAATAATTCTTATCCTTGTTTATATAATAAAGAATCTTGGTTTCCATCTAAAACTATGTCAGCTGAATGTAAAAGTATAATATACGACAAAGATAAGGAAATTTTATTTAATTTAAAAAACAGGATAACAGAAGCCATAGAATTAGGTGAAATTTCTATTGAAGTAGATATTGATATTTTTATTAGTTATATTCATCATCAATTAAAATTAATAGCAACACTATCAAGTAATAAAGTATCTAAGGACATTTTAAATGGAATGGTTAGTTTAATTTTGGAGCCTTTAAAAAAGAACTAATATTCTACTGGAATTGGATCGATTGATCTCCATAAATACCATGTTGCTGCAGACCTGAATGGTATCCATTTTTTTGCAACTTTTTCAACTTCTTCATAGCTAGGATCAAATATATTTAAATAATTTTTGCCTACCGCTCTTCTCAGGCCTAGGTCTCCTAAGGGTAATATATCTGGTCTTAGAAATACAAACATTAAAAACATTTCAGCACTCCAAGGTCCAATACCCTTTAATTTACACAGCTCTTTGATAACGTTATCGTCATCCATTTTTTTCCAGATATTAATTGATTTTGGATTATTAATAATAAAATTTGATAAGCCAACCATATATTCGATTTTTCTATTTGAAAGTCCAAATTTTCGTAGTTTAGTATTTCCAAATTTAATAATATTTTTTGGATTTACTTCTTGTAGCCCAGTTTCAAATTTATTCCAAATACTAGCAGCAGCTTTAACAGAAATTTGTTGACCAATAATAGTTCTACAAAGTGCATTAAAAGGTTCTCCTCGAGATTCAATAGTTCCATCATTATGATCCATGATAATTGTCTTCATAATAGGATCATTATTTTTTAAAAATGATTTAGCTTCATTCCACCAAATGGGTTTCTTATTTGTCATCAAATTGAGGTCCTTATTTAATACTGGTTGGTATAATGATTATAGACATTAATTGCTCTTTAATATATAGGATACTTTATAGAATAAATGAAATTAGTATATATAACTTGCGTATTATAAATTTGCATGGAGGAAAGTCAGTATGACATCTAGAGATTATGGACAGTTAATAGTAAAAAGAAAATGGCTAGCCTTATTAGTTGGTTTGTTATTTACAGTTTTTTGGATAGGCGGATTATCTGGTTTAAGTATGAATCCAGATAATAGGATTTTTTTTTCAAAAGATAACCCTCAATTATTAGCTCTAGAAACTCTTGAAAAAACATATTCACGAGATGATAATGTATATTTAGTTTTAGCCCCTAAAGATAAAAATGTTTTTAGTCCTTCTACTTTAGCAGCAGTTCGTGAGATGACAGAAAGGTTATGGCAAACTCCTTTTTCTAGCAGAGTAGATTCTATTACTAATTTTCAATGGACCCGATCCGATGTCGATGACGTAGTTATTAGTGATTTAGTTGAAGAAGGAGAGATAAGTGAAGATATAGCTAATAATGCTAGGGAAGTAGCACTGGCTGAGCCACTAATAAGAAATTTATTAGTTGATTCAGAGGGTTTAGTTACAGGTTTAAACGTAAACATAATCATGCCAGAAGACCCTATTGCTAGTGGTGGAGCTACCATTGAAATTATGAGTTTTATAAGAGCTGAACAAGCAAGATTTGCAGAAAAATGGCCAGAAATAGACTTGTATGTATCTGGAGGTGTACCTCTTACTTTAGCTTTTACAGAAGTTTCAATGAGTGATATCGGGACTTTATTACCTATTACACTTTTAGTTATATTTATTATAGCAGGCGTAGCTTTAAGAGCTGTTTCAGCAGCCTTTCTGACTGCATTAATAGCTATTTTGGCTGTGATTGGTATGATGGGAGCTGCAGGTTACATGGGCGTCATAATAAATGCTGTTACTTCTAATGCTCCTTTAATGTTACTTATTTTAAGTATTGCTCATTGTGTTCATATTATAAACACACAAAGACTTCAAATGAGGGCTGGGGTAGATAAAAAAGAGGCTATAGTTGAATCAATGAGAGTTAATTTAAAGCCAGTGTTTATAACTTCTGCTACAACAGCAGTAGGTTTTTTATCTATGCATTTTTCTGATTCTCCTCCTTTTAGAGAGCTAGGTTATATGCTTGCTGCAGGCAATTTGATTGCTTTTGTTAATGCTTCATTAGTATTGCCTGCACTATTAGCTATATTACCAGCTAAAGTTCAACCAAAGGAGACATTTTTTTCTCAAAGAATTATGGATAGTTTATCTAACTTTGTAATAGAAAAACAAAAATTTTTATTATCAATTTCAAGCGTTATAATAGTTGGATTATTAATAGGTATTAGTCAAATAAAATTGGATGATACTTGGACTACTTACTTTTCTGAACAGTTTGAGATAAGGTCCCATTCTGATTTCTTAGAGGATAATTTAACGGGACTGAATGCAATAGAATATTCAGTGCCCGCTGGCGAAGAGAATGGAATAAATAATCCAGAATATTTAGCAAATTTAGATAAATTTGCTAATTGGTACAGGGCTCAAGAAGGTGTAAACCATGTCAGTGTTGTATCAGATACTATAAAAAGACTTAATAAAGCTATGAATGGTGATCAAGAATCTTTTTATAAAATTCCAGAATCACAAGAATTAGCTGCTCAATACTTGTTATTATATGAACTTTCTGTTCCATTTGGTTTAGATTTAAATAGTAGTATAAATGTTACGAAATCTGCAACAAGGATGACAGTTTCCGTGATGCATGCTTCATCTTCACACTTAAGAGAACTTGATGAAAAAGCTCAAGTTTGGCTTGCAGATAATATCCCAGAATTTAAAACTGTAGGTTCAGGTTTATCTGTAATATTTGCACACTTATCAGAACGAAACATTAATTCAATGTTATTTGGGTCCTTTATGGCATTAGTTATAATTTCTTTTATACTAATTTTTGCTCTAAGAAGTTTACCTATTGGTATTTTAAGTTTAATTCCAAATATCTTTCCAGCTGCTATGGCTTTTGGTTTATGGGGTTATTTAGTAGGAGAAGTTGGAATAGCTATAGCTGTTGTTGGTGCTATGACATTAGGAATAGTGGTCGATGATACTGTCCATTTTTTAAGTAAATATTTAAGAGGTCGTAAAGAATTAAATAAGTCTCCTGAGGATGCTACACGCTATGCATTTTCTACCGTAGGCTTTGCTTTAGTGGTTACATCTTGTGCATTAATTGGTGGTTTTATGGTTTTAGCTAGTTCTGGTTTTAGGGTAAATTCTGATCTTGCGCAATTGTCAATGATTACAATAGCTTTTGCAATTATTGCAGATTTTTTATTTTTACCACCTCTATTAATGAAGTTAGAGAATTTAAAAAACAAAAATAAGAAGGATTAATTTTAATGAAAATATTTATTAGATTTATAATATCAATTCTGATTTTATCACTTTCAAATGTGTCATTCTCACTAGCAGAGACTCCTGAAGAAAAAGGTCTACGATTAGCAATTGAGGCAGATTTAACAGGCGAAGGCTTTGTGGATACTATATCGCAAAGTCAAATGACACTTAGAAATGCACAAGGCGAAGAAAGTATTAGAGAATTCTCTTCGAAGACTTTAGAAGTAGATAATGATGGTGATAAATCTATCTTTATATTCCATCACCCTAAAGATGTTAAAGGTACAGCTACATTAACTTTTACACATAAGACAGGCCCGGATGATCAATGGCTATATTTGCCAGCTTTAAAAAGAGTAAAAAGGATTAGTTCAGATAATAGATCTGGAGCTTTTGTTGGGTCAGAATTTGCTTATGAAGACCTTGCTAGCCAAGAGGTAGAAAAGTATACTTATAAATGGATTGAGGATGTTCCTTGCCCAGGTGATGAGGCTGAAATGTGTTATATTTCGGAAAGTTATCCTGTTGAAAAATCTTCCGGCTACACGCGAAGAGTGTCTTGGGTTGATATAAGCGAGCATAGAGCCCGAAAAATAGATTTTTATGACCGTAAGGATAAATTGTTAAAAACTTTAATTTTTTCTGATTATAAACAATATATAGGAAAATTTTGGACTGCACATACTCTTAAAATGGTAAATCATAATACTGGAAAAGAGACAGATATAGCAATTAGTGCAACTGAATATCAAACTGGTTTAAAAGATTCTGATTTTAATCGTCAGTCTCTTAAACGTGCGCGTTAATGTTTTTAGCGGTTTTATCGTTTTTATTTTTTTTAATAACACCGATTATTTGCTTTGCAGACCTAAAACCTTCTTTTTTAGAATATGAAGCGGAGATTACTTTTGGTTCCTGGCTGTTTCCTGAAGAGCCTCTTTATGAAGGTCAGAAGCATAATAATTATTCTATTGCTTTTGAA